>CAZRNW010000147.1:0-8236 GCA_964601535.1 uncultured Flavobacteriaceae bacterium | reverse complement strand
TTTCAATAATAAGATTTTCGTTTTCTTTTGTAATTAAAATTTCAATGTGGCCGTTGGCTATGCCATTTACCCCATGCTTAATTGCATTTTCGATAAATGGCTGAATCAGCATAGGGGGGAGTTGAATCTCTTCCGTATCTAAATCCTTACCAAGTGTTACACTGTAAGTGAAGGTGTCTTCTAAAGTAAGTTTTTGTAAGCGCAAATAATAATTAAGGGTATCAATTTCTTTTTGAAGTGAAACGTATTCTTCGCGGGAATTCTCTAATATTAAGCGCATGAGTTTTGCAAAATCAGATAAGTACTCGCGCGCGTCGTCTGGTTGTTTTGTATGAATGAAGCTTTCGATAGCTATCAATGAATTAAAAATAAAATGGGGGTTCATTTGGAGCCGAAGTAGTTTTTGCTCAAGTTGTAAGGCAGTTTGTTTTGATTTTAATTTGTTTTGTCGAAATATAAGCCAACCTATGCCAAGCGAAAGAACAATCAATAAGCATAAGCCGATTACCAAAATGTTTTTTTGTTTTAGTTCTAAATCCTTAAGCTTGTTTTGTTCAAGCATGATAGCATCTTTTTTGGCTTGCTCTGATTTTGCTTCAGATTCTTTTTTCTCGAATTCGTATTCAATTTGTTTTTTCAGTGTGGATTTTTTTATCTCAGCATTGTTTATACTATCAGCCATCTGTTTGAAGACAATATAAGTTTTATAAGCTTCTTTGTATTTGCCTTGAGCGGAATAAATATTAGCTAACTGCTTGTTGGCATTACGAATTAGTTCCGGCGATTCAACCTCTCTGCTGAGAAGCAATGCTTTTTCGCCAATATCTTCTGCTAAAGAATATTTTTTCTGTTCTAAGTATACACGAGCCAAATTGTGATATGCGTTTGCTAACCCAGCTTTATAATGCAATTCTTCGCAAATTTCAATACTTCTTTTATAACACTCGATAGCCTGATTGTACTTGTTTTGATTTCTGTAAACAACCCCAATGGTTGCAAGTGATTTTGCTATGCCTTTTTTATCTCTGATTTCCTCTCTCATTTTTAATGCTCTAATTAAGTACGAAAGCCCAGTAACTGTATCTCCTTTTTGTAAAAACATTGCGCCAATGTTGTTTAAAACTACAGAGGCACCTCGCTTATCATTTAATTTATTCCATAAATCGAAGCTACGTTTGTAATAATTTAGAGCGGTGGAGGTATCGCCTTGGAGTGCCAGTGTCATGCCAATTCCATTTAGCCCAGCGGCTATTCTCTTTTTATCTTTTAATTCTTCAGCTAATTTCAAAGATTTCAACATTAATTCCATTCCGCCGGTTATATCTCCACGCTGTTGATATATAGAGCCAATTAAATCTAACACGGCGATCATATTTTGCTTGTCTTTTAAGCTTTCATATAATTTTAAACTTTTTTGAAGATAATTTAAGCTCTTTGAAATTTCACCGAATTCAAAATAACAACCACCAATGTTGTATAGAGAAGTAGCCATGCCCGAAGTGTAGTTTAATTTTTCGCTTAATTCGTAAGCTTGTTTAACATACTCTATTGACTTAGGATTATTTACGTCTTTATCACAAAGAAGTATAAGTAAATTTACTTTATTTGTATCTTCTTTTGCGGTTTTTAAAACAAAAAGCAAACTATCAACTGTTTTATTTTGGGAATTACCCACAACTAAACCAAAGAGAAAAAATATGAACAATAGTTTTTTCATTTTGTGAAATTAGGAATTATTTTTTAAACGATTTTTCCGTTAGGGATTGCAGTGGAAATCCTTTTGCCTGCCTCCTGCAAAAGATTGCAACGGAAAGCCCGGTGCGCCTTTTCGGCGCAAACGGCATACCTTAGTTATTTGATAATGGTATTCTTTTTATTGTACTATTTATTTGATAATCGAAAGTGTCGCCCCAAGCTAAAAGACGACCGTAAGAGTAAGTTGTGTCTAAAATCGGTTCTGTAATTAATGCTTCGTTGTTTTCGTCTTTTACAGAAACTTGAATCCCATTTTCATTTAAACTTAATTCCAGCGTAATGGGTTCTTTTTTATAAGTTTTTTTGATTAACCTGTCTGCTCCATTTTGTAGCTGATTTTTTTCATCATAATATGTTACAAATAGTGAATCCGATTCATTGCCTTTTGTTAAATGAAATAAGGGAGTACCTGGTTGCACACAAACTGTATTAATATCAGAAGTTTTTGCAAGCTTTAAGCCATACCTCCAATAATTAGTATTTTCGGAGGGATGAATTGATATTTCATATTTATACTTCTTTAAATCTAATAACATAGAATGTGGGGTGATTTCACTGGGTTTACCGGTAAAATTATAATCGAAGGTGTTCGGACTTGTAACATAATAATCAAGTTTAGATTTTAAGCTCGAAATTATCTGATTAGCCTCTGCGTTATCGGTAGGCAATTCGTGAATCAAATAACTGATTGTTTTAATTTGATCTTCGGTAAAATGAGGTTTACTAAGCTTGTCTAATATTTTTATGGCAGAAATCTGGTTATTAAAATTGAAATTATCTTGAAGTATTACTATTAAAGTTTCTATTGCGTCGCTAATAAATGGCTTGGCGCTTTCATCTTCTATGAATGAAAAAAGTTGTAAGATTGGCGCACAGTTTTTATGTACGTCGCCTTTGTAATAATTGAAGCCAGTTTCAAGAATAAAGTCTTTGCTTTTTGTTAAGCTAAGTCTTGATAAAATTTCAGAGAAATTACCAACGATAAGTTCATGATTAGGTTGTGCATATTCTTTTAAAATATCGTCTTCTATTTTTAAGAGCTCTTCGTCTGTAATTCTCGATCTTCGCGCCTTAATATCATCTAATAAAGCGTTCAGGCAGCTAATGTCTTTATAACAAGCAAATAAGATTTTGGTCTTAATAAAGTTATCCGAAAGCTTTTGAAAAACAGATGGAATTACATTATGTATTTTGGCGGTTGCAAAAATTTGGTCTTTGAATTGTTGAATTTCTAAAGCTGATTCTAAAATATCTACTGGAACTTTTTGTATAAACAGATTAAAATTAGCCAGTTGAGCAATTACATTTCCAGTCTGAATAAGTGGAGCGAGACCAGCAAAATGAAGACCCATACCGGTAATAAAATAATCGACCGATTGCTCAATATGACCATGGGTGATTAAAATGTTTACTCTGTTATGTATGTAAGAAGTTAAAGTGTTCTTAGTGTTATCAGCAAAATCTGCCTTATTAAATATTTTTAAGCCGTCAATAATAAATTTGTCATTTGGATGGTGAGCTTGATGAGAATAAATAGGAGCAAAGGCCTGTTCTAATTTTACGCCAATTGGTTGTCTTATGGATTTAAGGCTTAGAACATTATTAAAACGGGCCAAGACTTGCGTAATATTACTTTCTTCTTTGCCAAATGTTAACGAATTGAAAAGAGCTTGAAAAAAGGAATGCGGAATTACTTTGGAGGCAACGTCTACTTCACAATTGTTTAAGAACGCATAGAGCTTAGTCCATTCTTCTGCAGCAGGATCATTAAATATTTTAGCAATATTTTTTTCGTTAAATTGTTTTAAGAAAGTAACGAACAAATTAGCAGTAACACCATTATGTCCGGTCTGACGAATAATTTTACATGCGTGTGTTTCGAAATCGGAAATGTCGTTTCTGTGTAAAGTAAGAATAAGAGTAGTGTTTTCGAGAAAAAAGGACGAGTGGCTAATTATGCAGGAGGGCTGTTTGCTTTCAAACTGCATGTTATCATACTTAATTATATATTTAACGTATGTCTTAAACAATTCGTTTGCCATTAATTTGCTATCCTCACTAATTAACTTTTTTAATAAGTTCATTACCCTTGACATAGCGGTATCAAACAATATATATTTTTCATCATTAAGCAATGACAAGATAAAGTGATCAATATCTTGAATTAATGCGACGTTAAGTATAAAGTCATCATTCCCGTCGATAATTATTTTTTGCACATTGCCGCCAGTTTGTTTGGCATCTTTAAAATATATAAAATCAGCAATATTACCTTCTAAGTCTATCCAGCCAATGCACGTATCTAAGAATGGTACAAAATTAGCCGGAAATGCAATTTTGCGAATATTGTTTTTGTAATTAACAAAAGCATTCGGATTTTTAAGTAATGTTTGTTCGATCTCAGGCCACTTTTGCTTAATAGTTATCATAAAAGTGAAGTGAGCAATATCCTTCAAAAGAAAAGTACTGTTTACATCAATAGTTTTAGCTAATTTGTAATAAGAAATGAAATCATTAAAAAATCTTTTTATTTGGCGGGGAGTTTCGCCTTTATAAGCGAGTGTTAAAATCTCAGAAATTTTAATTCGATCACTGTCTTTTAAATCAAACTCTGCTTTTGTAATACAATCTTCAATAAAAGCAATCCTATTTTCTTCAGCAATTAAAGGTATCCGTATGTATGCCTGAAATATTTTATCAAGAAAATCACTTTCCGCACCTGATTTTAGAAAATGTTTTTTGATTTTGCCGTCGTCGCATGGAATTAGGTAAAAACATTTCGGCTCATCCAAAAAGGTTTTTAACCCGCTTAAAACTTGAGATGCAATTTCTGGCTCGCATCGATCAATATTGTCGAAAACTAAAACGACCATTTTGTTTTTATCCGGACAAATATCTTACACAACACTACTGAAAATTGATACAAATTGATCTTGAGCAAAGGTTGGTGGTTCTGTAATAATAACATTTTTTTCATTTCTTGGAAGAAGGTGAGTGAAAAGGTCTTTGAAGACCTCTTTAAAAAGTTCTACAGCAGAAAGGCCAATGGTTGTAAAGGCCAAAAATTGAAAAATCGGTTTTAAATAGGAGTCAGATAAAAAAGGAAAGGTAGCGCTAATGTTGCTCTTATAATAATATGCAAGCGAAAAAATAAATCCAAGTCCAATAAGAAAATAAAACAGCTCACCTCTTGTTTTAAAGTAGTTGAAGGTAATCCTTAAAGTATTTAAAATTCTAAGTGTAAAATAACTTAAAGCCTGCCATCGGAAATTCTTACTTTCCCATTCCGACATTGTTTTTGATAACCAGTCTTTTGGGGTTTGCACTGTCTGTACGGTTGTTTGAGTACTTTTATAAAGCACTTCATAAAGATTTTTTCCCTCTGATGTTTTAATGCCTTCTTTATATCTTATTGGAACTTGATTATTTTCAGCTTTTTCTTTTAGTGAATTTTCTAAGTCAATAAGAATACTTCTCTACTATGAAGTATCTATGTATTTCCAAACATCAAATTCAATGAATATTATATCCTTTTCCCCTTTTAAAAGATCCCTCAGTAATTTTATGGTTAAACTTTTCCCACTACCCCAAGATCCAAGTAAGCCTAATGTAAAAGAATACGAAGAAACATCCTCTGATTTAATTATACCTTTTAATGTTTCGGCAATTTGGGAATGTATATTAAAGAAATCATCATTATGAGGCGTGTCCGCGAGATATTTAGGGGATTTATCCATTTGATTAAAATTTAGTACCCCTTAATAGTATAACGGGACTACAAAGATTACGAAATTTTTAGGATAATGTCAAGAGTAGAAATACCCTATTTTAAATGCCATGCTGCCGCAGGCTTGCGCTTCTGACTGAGCGGAGCGAGATGCGCACACGTTGTGCTCCGCACGCCATAAAAGTGCGGTGGGGGCGCAACTGATTTGCAACCCGCATTATTCTTCAATTAAAAACGGGCTTGGTTGTGGTTTTTTGCATAGCGACCGAACAGTTAAAATTCTCTGCCCCGCATGCAAGAAAACCACAACTTGCAATTGAGTTGCGCCGAAGAATAGCCTTTTAACGGCTTCCGAAGGAGCCGAGAGCGTCGGCAAGAAAAAAAGTAAAATTATGGAGTAGGATTTCGTTTCGGAGAGTAAAACTGCATGTGCGTCTGCCGTCCGAAGCGGGAACTTTTTAGTCAAACGGGTGTTTGTTTTGAAACACGTCCGGGGGCATTGCTACCAACGTTTTGCGGCCTTGCGCCGTTTGCTAATCCTAATTTACACATTTGAGCGTTAACCCGCAAATGGTCGCAAGACCGCTGTTATAGCGTCGTTGCCGACACACAGGTGCGCCTTGCTTTAGTGTCCGCTTAGTTTTAAACGCATCATTATGTCTGTTTGCTCGTCGTCGCCAAGCTTAAAAATATGTTTGTCAAATTCTACGAAACCATTTTTCTTATAAAAATTAATTGCTCTTGAATTTTTTTCCCAAACACCCAACCAAACATATTCCGCATTTGTCTGCTTGGCAATGTCGATTGCTTTGTTGTATAAAACTTGTCCGACCTTTTTACCGTGAAAATCTTTGAGAACATAGATGCGTTCAATTTCAAGTGATTTTTTGTCTTTGAGTTCGGTCTGAGCTTGTCCGTGATTAATTTTTAAGTAGCCGATAACTTTGTTGTCGTGGAGTGCAAAATAAAATTCAGAATTTACGTCGGTCAATTCATTTTTAAGTTTGTCGACACTTAAATTATTGTCGAGATACTTTTGCATGTCGTCAGCAGTATTATGGTCTGCGAATGTTTCAAAGAAAGTCTGTCTGCCGATTACTTGAAGTTCAGAGATGTCGGCAAGTTTTATTTTTCTGATTTCAATGTCGTCCATTTGATTTGTCTTACGGAATGTCTGTCCTCGGCAATGCGCTATAACGTTTTGCAGCTACTTACAGTTTTTTGCTATGTCAAGTTACGCATTTGAGCGTTAACACGCAAAAAATTGGAAGTAGGTGCTGTTAGTGGTTGCAAGGCGCACACAGCTTACGTTTTGATTACGTGTCCGCCAATTTTTGTTTTTGTAACCTACTATTAATTTGAAAGAAAGCTCCCCAAATTAAAAGCCCGACAATTAAATTGGAAAGTATTATGTCCCAAAAACCATACAGGTCTATGTTACTTTTTATTAACTCAAACCTTATCATTAAAAGTACAATGCCAAAAATGATTGCCGATAATGCTATTGTCCACAAAACCTTTTTTGTCCAGTTTAGTTTTATGGCTATTAAACCAAATGTTAAGTGAACAATTAAGATTCCAGGGATTACTGCTGAAGTCATGCCTTCATATCTGTCACCCGTCATGATTATGCAAAACATAGTCGTCAAATACGGAGTCACTATTGTCAGACCGACAAGTAATAAATAGTATAGAAGCCTTTTTGTCATCGAAATGTTTTTTGTCTACGAGATGTCTGTCCGCCTTGTTACCACTAACGGTTTCAGGGCTGGCGCAGTTTTTACTTGGCGCTTGCAGAAACCGTTTAATAAAGATAATGATTTTAATATTGATGTCAAGGTGTTAGGGCTAGCCTTTGAACTTCTGCTTCAGCAGGCAATTTTTCCCGGCGATGCCCCGGCGTCGGCGCCAAGGAAAAATTGTCGCCACTGCCCTGTGTTAGTGGTTGTAGCCGCCACACAGCATTGTCCAGTGTGATTAAGTCTTAAGTGTCTTGATACACCACTTTATTAGAAAAAAAAGTATTCTAACGGGATAGACAAAAATTATAACACTTAGAAGAAGCGTTTCACAAAAAGTACTCGCTAAACTTATATTGTCGTAGTAAGGTTTGTTCCGAGTGTATTGAGCCTTATTAAATTCTTGTTGCTCCAAAATGCCAAGATTGTCATAATTGTCTGGATTGTGATTGTCAATCAACGCTTCTTGTGTCCCTTCATACCACTTAAATATCAGCACTGTCAAAGCATATATGGCTGCGATTGAAAGCGCAATTAATATTTCTTTAGCAATAAACTTCTTGACTTTTACATTTGTCGGCAAGTCTGCTTTGCTCTTGTCAGGTGATGACAACGGTTCTGAAGTGTTAGTTGTTTCTTTTCCCTTGCCCCATTTTAAACATGCTTTCCATGTCATTACGATAAGTCCGATGAAAAGAACCATTGGGATAGCTCCCCCGCCAGATTTCCAGCCCAATAATGCGTCAATGATTGCTTTGAGAAATAACTCAAGAATAGTCAGGACAACTGCTAATAAAATAAAAAGAATTTTTCTTGTCATAAAATTGTCCGCGGCTATTACCACTAACGTTTGCGGACTGGCGCAGTTTGGTTAACGGAGAATCCCGCGTCTACACCCACAAATGTGTATATAAAGATACAAAAGTTTCTGAAAGTACGTCCGCCAAATTGCGCCACGACCGCTGTTAGCAGCTGAGCATTTGTCCACACGATACACACAGGTCAGCCTGCTTTT
>CAZRNW010000146.1:2171-8290 GCA_964601535.1 uncultured Flavobacteriaceae bacterium | reverse complement strand
CAATTATTACCGCAGCACCTGTTAGTATTTGTAATGGTCAAACAGCAACAGTTACTGCCAGCGGCGCTACATCTTATACTTGGAATACCGGACCAACTACAAATTCAATTACCGTCACACCAACCATAACAACAAACTATACAGTTACAGGAAGTGTTGGAACTTGTACAAGTGTTCAAACCACAACGGTTACAGTAAACTCTTTACCAACTGTTACAGCGTCTACCGGAACAATCTGTGCCGGACAAACTGCAACATTAACCGCAGGGGGTGCTTCTACTTATACCTGGAACACAGGACCGACCACTGCAACTATTGCGCTGTCTCCCACTATTACCACAAACTATACGGTTACCGGAAGTAACGGAGCCTGTTCTAATACACGAACAACTTCGATCGTCGTAAACCCACTTCCAACCGTTACTGCAACATCAGGAACGATTTGCGCGGGACAATCAGTTACATTAACAGCAGGCGGCGCTTCAACCTATACCTGGAATACCGGCCCAACAACTACAACTATTGCTGTTTCGCCAACAATTACGACAAATTATACTGTAACAGGAAATAACGGAACATGCGTAAATACCCGGACAACCTCTGTAACAGTTAATCCTACACCTACAGTTACCGCAACATCCGGAACAATATGCTCAGGACAACAAGTTGTACTAACTGCCGGCGGCGCTACGACCTATACCTGGAATACCGGCCCAACAACAAATACAATAGCAGTTTCTCCGACAATCACCACCAATTATACTGTGACAGGTAATAATGGAGCTTGTTCAAATACTCAAACAACTTCGGTTACTGTAAACTCACAACCAACTGTTACAGCAACATCAGGAACCATTTGTGCAGGACAATCTGTTATATTAACTGCCGGAGGCGCGACAACTTATACCTGGAATACAGGACCAACTACCGCAACAGTGGCATTGTCACCAACGACAACTACAAATTATACAGTTACCGGAAATAACGGAACTTGCTCAAATACTCAGACAACATCTGTTACTGTGAATTCTTTACCTCCCGTTACGGCGAGCTCAGGCACAATTTGTAACGGACAACAAATTATTTTAACAGCAAGCGGAGCAACAACTTATACCTGGAATACGGGACCAACTACCACAACAATTGCAGTGACACCAACAATAACTACAAACTATACAGTTACAGGAAGTAATGGTTCCTGTACGAATACTTTTGTAACGCAAGTAAATGTAAATCCAATTCCAACTATTGCAGTTAACTCACCAACACTCTGCAGCGGACAAACCACAACCTTAACTGCAAACGGAGCTTCAACTTATACATGGAGTCCCGGACCATTGAGCGGCAGTTCGGTGACCGTTAGTCCTTCATCATCTCAAGTTTACACGGTTACAGGAACAAGCAGTTTAAGTTGTCAGGGTACTAATACAACAATTGTAAATGTTACCGCGACACCTACATTAAATGTTCCTTCTGCAACAATTTGCCCGGGTAATACAGCAACGTTAACGGCAAGTGGCGCTACAACTTATACCTGGAATCCGGGTGGAAGTACAGGCTCTACGTTTACTGCAACACCACCAGCAAGTACAACATACACAGTTACCGGGTCTAACGGAGCATGTATAAGTACGCAAACAGTAGCGATTAACATTGGAACAGGAATTTCAATCACTGTTAACAGTGTAAGTATTTGCAGCGGACAAACTGCAACGCTCACAGCCAGCGGAGCAACAACCTATACCTGGTCTACCGGTTCAAATTCAAATAGTATTACTGTTACACCAACTGTTTCTACAAATTATACAATTAGCGGATCTAACGTATCTTGCAGCGGAACCAATACAACGGCTGTTACTGTTAATGCTAATCCGACAATTTTAACGGGAACTCTAAGCGGTATATGCGTTGGGCAAACAGCTACATTAACCGCAAGCGGCGCATCAACTTATACCTGGAACCCGGGTGGTTTAAGCGGTAATTCGGTGACCGTTAGTCCAACATCCACACAAACTTATACTGTTATTGGTAGCAGTGCTGCAGGATGTACGAATACAGCAACTTCTAATCTTTCTGTAACACCAACACCAACTATATTAGTACAGCCTATAGCTATTTGTCCTGGTGGAACAGGTACACTTAACGCATCAGGTGCAAGTTCCTATACATGGAATCCCGGAAATGTAACCGGCAGCTCATTTACTGCGAGTCCTGGTTCCACAACGAATTATACTGTTACCGGTTCGAATGGTTCATGTATTTCCACTACAACAGTTGATATTGTGGTAGGTTCTTCATTAACGGTTTCTATTAACAGTCCAACGCTTTGTGCCGGACAATCTGTTACACTCACAGCTACAAGCAGCGCTACTTCTTATACCTGGAATACCGGCGCTAATACGAATACAGTGGTAGTTACGCCAACAACAACAACTTCCTATACTGTGGATATTGCATCTCCGGGATGTAACGGCTCAGGAACAACTACTGTATTTGTAACTGCTTTACCAAGTGTTTCATTAACAGGTTCCGCGATTTGTTCCGGACAAACAGTTACGCTTACAGCCAGCGGTGCTACAACATATACCTGGCTACCTTCAGGAATTAATGGTTCTACAAACATCGCGACCCCAACAATAAATACAACTTACACTGTGTATGGTGAAACGGCAGGTTGTGGAAATACGGCAACATTTGATGTAACTGTAACACCAACACCATCTCTAACGGTTAACAGCCCTACTATTTGCGGAGGTTCTGCTACATTGACGGCTAATGGCGCTACTAATTATACATGGTCGCCGGGAGGGCAAACAACTTCAAGTATAGTTGTTTCTCCTACTATAACCACTACCTATACTATTGATGGGGCGAATGGTTCTTGTTTAACCACCACCACCGCAATTGTGAATGTTAACGTGGCTCCTCCATTATTTGTTAGTATGACGAACCCTTCGCCATTCTGTCCGGGAAGCTGCAGTAATTTTTCAGCGACTGCAGGTTACAGTCCGGTTACTTTTGATTACGGCGATGCAACAGGTACAACTACTGTAACAACACATTGTTATTCTTTGAGCGGAACCTATACAGTTACAGCGACAGGAACTTATTCATCCTCGGGTTGTTCTATAACATCAAGTACTGTCGTAACACTTTCATTCTTACCTGTTAATACAGTTACTTTTGATGTGATAACAAGCGCACCGTATCAGGTAAACAGCGCCATTACTTTTACAAGTTATGGTTTAAGTGGCAACTGGACTTTTGGAGACGGAACCTCGTTAACGAATTTTTCTGATCCTTTACATGCATTTAATAGCGGAGGAACATATTGTATTAAGATGGTTAGCCCTACTTCAAGTGTTACTTGCGGAGATTCCCTTACAAAATGTATAGATATTATTGTTCCTGTAACCATTAATATTCCGAACGTATTTACACCAAATGGCGATAGCAAAAACGATGTGTTTAAAGTTGACGGGACAGGCATCATTGATTTCCATTGTGTTATTTTAGACCGTTGGGGATTACGGATGTACGAATGGGATGGAATTGGCGGAAGCTGGGATGGTTTCACTAAATCAGGCACCCCGGCCTCTGCGGGAACCTATTTCTATATTATTACGTACAGAACCACAGATGGCACCGGCGATGTTGTTAAAGGGCCTCTCGGACTCTATAGGTAAGAATTAGAATTCCGTACATTTGCATTGATTATGCAAGAAGAATTCAGGGAAAGTTTATTAATAATGGTTTCATTGCCAATTTACTTTATCGTAATTGGCGGTGAGTTATTATATAGTTACTTCCACAATAAACAATATTACACAGGCAAAGGTATTCTAGCCAACATTTATTTATCCGCCTTAAATTTTGGATTGGATATTCTTGTAAGAGGAATTTGTTTACTTGTGCTAAATTATTTTTACCAATTTAAATTTATTGAAATTAGTACTGCTTGGATTTATTGGGCTGTTTTATTGGTGAGCGAAGATTTTATGTATTATTGGCTGCACAGAGTTGATCATTACTGCCGTTTATTCTGGGCGGTGCATGTAACACACCATAGCAGCGAAGAATTTAATTTAACGGTCGGTTTCCGCTCTTCTGTTTTTCAACCGCTTTATCGTTTTATTTATTTTATTCCGCTGAGCTTATGTGGTTTTAAGGGTATCGACATCATGTTTATGTATGCGGCTACACAAATTTTCGGAATATTGGTTCATACCCAGGCCATTAATAAAATGGGAATATTGGAGTATGTCATAGTAACACCATCCCATCATCGTGTTCACCACGGCAGTAATGTAAAGTATCTCGATAAAAACATGGGTATGCTTTTAATTATCTGGGATAAACTATTTGGTACCTTTCAGGCAGAAGAAGAAAATGAAAAAGTAAAATATGGCTTAACTACAAATATCAAAACATACAATCACTTAAAAATGGTTTTTCACGAATGGAAAAATATTTTTAAAGACATACGTAAAGGACCAACATTAAAAGATAAATTGCTCTATGTTTTTGGTCCCCCGGGCTGGAGTCACGATGGCAGCACAAAAACCTCAAGCCAACTGCGCGCCGAGTTAAAATCAAAATCTAATTAATGAAAAAAGTAATTCTCATTTTAATTTGTTTTGGATATTATTGTTCCGGCGCACAAATACTCTGGCAAATAAATAAGGATACCGTTATTACTTTTAATTATCAGGATGGCGATGAATTTTCTGAGCCGGAAATTAATAAAGACAAATGGAGCAGCTGGTACGGATGGGCAAGGAGTATTTATTCTAATAAGGAACAACAATATTATACCGATTACGAAAATCATGAATTAAAAAACGGTAATTTGTATATTACAAGTTCAAAAAAAACAATCAACGCCCGCATGATTGACTGGATGGGCGATAACGACTCGCTTAAATCAGGTAAAGGTGTTTTTCAGGGATTGAACAAACGTGAGTTCAAGTATGTTTCTGGTTTAATTCACAGTAAGAAAAAATTTTTAAAAGGGTATTTCGAAATTAAATTTATTGCTCCTTCCGACCAGGGTTTATGGACAGCTTTTTGGTTATACGGCGGTTCGCCCAATGAAGAAATTGATATCATGGAATTGAAAGGTGAGCGCGAAGATCAAACACATGTGGACACGCATTGTCAGGGCTGCGATAAAGTAAGAAATGCAATCGGACAAAAAAGAAGTTTCGGCGGCTGGATAAAATTGAACGGGAAGCTTGATAAAGGTTACAATATCATTTCCTGTTTGTGGGAGGATAACGATGTGAAATTTTACCTAAACGGAAAGTGTATCGCGGTGTCAAAAGTAAAATTCACGCAACCCAAACACGTGGCTGCTAATGTTGCCATTGCAGATGATCACGGTCCGTTTCATCCGGGGCCTAAGAAAGATGCGGTTGTATTTACACCGTTTGTTATTGATTATATTAGGGTATGGACAAAAGAAGATATACAGCCGGATTATTTTGGTTTAGCAAAATCCGATAACAATCCTGCACCGGATAATACGGAGATGAAGCGGAGCCCGAAAATGTTGTATGGAAAAAAGAAAGAACATGCTAACGAAGGTATTTTCGTTTCATTATTAAAAAAGGAAGACGGCACTATGAAACTTTTCTGCAATGGACTCAATAAAAAGGAAAGTTATAAAATAAAAGTTACAAACGCTGACCAAACCTTATTTGAGAAAGTAACAGCGGATCGCGAATTGGATATTCCTGTTGTTGCCTCGAATGGTGTAAAAGTTGAGGTGACTTACGGAAACAAAACTGTTTCAAAAACATTTTTATTATCGCGCTAGTTGTGTGGCGAGAAATTTGGTATAGGCTGCTGCGCCAGCCGAATTTAAATGTGCCACATCTTTCCAATAGGTTTTGTTGGTATACAGACTGTCAGGCGCCATTATTACTTTCCCCCATTTTTCATAATAGGATTTAAATGCGGGTTCTTTATTAAGGTTTGCATATCCGGCGAGGTAAACAAAAACCAGTTCTACTTTTTTCTTATCACATAATTTTTTTATTTTGGCTAAATAATAATCGCTGAAACGGTAAGCCAAAGCATTTGTATCAATTTTAGTTTCAGCAAAAACGTTTTCTAAT
>CAZRNW010000146.1:0-2161 GCA_964601535.1 uncultured Flavobacteriaceae bacterium | reverse complement strand
GAACTTTTTCATGGGAGTAAAACTCATCCAGCGTTTTTTCATCGAGTACTCTATCAATATTATTATAACCGTGATGAGGGGCATTTTCTGAATTTATTTCAGGTGTTTCAAGATTAATCCGGCAACGGGAGTAATTAATATTCAGTAAAAGGTGATTATAAATTTCCGGAAACAAACTTCCGTTAAGGGCAAGCGCTCCTTCTAATACTTCAGTTCCTGTAGCCAGATAAGGATAAATGGGATGGGAGGTGGTGGATTCATCTGCGCGAACTTCCAGAAATATTTTTTTGAGACGATTGCGCTTTAAAAATTCCTTGCAATATAAATAATCCATATTCCTTCCAAAACGACAATAACCTGTATTAAATAATTTAACATGATAAGAATTAGGATTATTAATCAAGTTCTCCAATAATCCGTCATCAATATCATTCCATGTCTTGGAAGAACCAACGAATAAATAATCCACCACATTTTTTTCCTCGTAAATCTTTTTATAAAGCAGTTTTCCTCTTCCTTCACAATCACCCTTCACATAATTATAACAAAACTCCCTATTCGTCTTAATAAAGAAAACGGCAATCAGCCCTGTTATAAGAGGCAGACTGAATAAAACTATTTTCTTTATAAATTGTTTCATTAAAACTGAAAATAAATAAAATTTGGGGCGTTATTATAAACGCCCAATAAAATAATTAGTAAAGCCGCATAATAGTAAGCCGAGTATTTAAGTAATTTTTTAGCAAAGAAATTCCGGAACAATTCGGGTTTAGTTTCATTAAGTCTTTCTAAAATTAAAACTGTAAAGAGACAAGAAAATAGAAGAACCAGTTTCAAACTTTTTATTCCCGTCAAAATAGTGAGGCCGTTACCTGAGGAAAAAAGATTTCCGATTACCTTGTAAGCATCAGACATGTTTGCCGCCCTGAAAAATATTAAACCAAAAGCGACAATTATAAATGTGATAAATATTTTTAATGGTTTAGGAAAGTCTATCTTAATATTTAATAAACGATTGAGCGCGGATAAAAACCCATGATACAATCCCCATGCCAAAAAAGTTCTGCTCGCTCCGTGCCATAAACCTGAAACGGCAAATACGAGAATGATATTAAATGTAGTTCTCGCTTTCCCTTTTTTATTTCCGCCAAGCGGAATATATAAATAATCACGGAACCAGGTGCTTAAAGAAATGTGTCTCCTTCTCCAGAAATCATTAATGTTTTCGGCGAAATACGGATTATTAAAATTCTTGATTAATTCAAAACCAAATAGTCGGGCAACGCCCCTCGCTATATCTGTATAGCCGCTAAAATCACAGTAAATCTGAAAAGTAAAACACAAAACTGCAATTGCGACATTCAGACCGTGATAGTCATTCGGAAACGAAAAGCCTCTGTCCGCAATGACCGCTAAATTATCGGCGAGCACCACTTTTTTCAAATACCCGAATAAGATTAATTCCAAGCCTTTTGTCGCTTGCGCATAACTAAACTCGCGCTTCACTCTGAATTGTCCCATTAAACGGTTAGCGCGTTCGATGGGACCAGACAACATTTGCGGGAAGAAGCTACTGTAAACTAAATAGGTTAGTAAATTAGTTTCAGCTTTGGTGGTTTTCCTATACACATCAATGGTATAAGCCATCGCCTGAAAGGTGTAAAAACTTATTCCCAGAGGAAGAATGATGTTTAAAGTTAAATTTTCAGGATTTAAATAAAAGAGATTAGCAAACTCAGTCACAAAGAAATTATAATATTTAAAAAAGCCTAATACGAGTAAATTTCCACCCAAGGAAAGTCCTAAAAACAGTTTCCGCCGCTTTGGTTCTTCATTTTGTTCAATTTTTTGAGCTGCGTAAAAATCGATGAGGGAAGTTGCAATAAAAAGGAATAAAAACTTCCAGCTCCACCAGCTGTAGAAAAAATAACCGGCAATTAGTAGTAATCTATTTTGATTCGTGCTATTTTTGCTGAAAAAGCGCCAATAGAGGATAAATACCGCCAGGAGAAAAATGACAAATTCTATGGTGTTAAATATCATCTTTTATAATTAACAAATATACCGATTCTTAGGGGTTTCAAGAAACCTGCGGGAAATGGTTACTGAGCTTGCCGAAGTATGGATTCACCCTCAATAAAACATTTAAAATTACTAAAGG
>CAZRNW010000145.1:554-8320 GCA_964601535.1 uncultured Flavobacteriaceae bacterium | reverse complement strand
AATAGCTTTCAGAGGGGTTTTTTATCAGCAATTAAAATCATTTTTGAAACCAGCGCAAATTGTTTGGGTGACAAGTATTTTGTTCACCACAATTCACTTAAGTGCTTTGAGTGTTATCTGGATTTTACCTTTTGCAATTATTATTGCTAATTTACGCCGTAAACACCAAACCCTTTGGTATGGCATTTTAATACATTTCACCTTTAATGCAACTGCATTAATTCTCGATTATCTTCAAAACAGAGATTCTGTTTGGTTATTGGAATAAAAAAATCCCCGCTTTTTCAGGACAGGGATTAATAATAAACATTGGATTGTCAGGTCGTCCCGATAGCTATCGGGAGTAGCCGAGACCTACCACCCAAGAATCCAGGCGAAGATAAGCGGTGCTACAATCGTAGCATCACTTTCTACGATGAATTTTGGTGTATTAATATCTAATTTACCCCAGGTAATTTTTTCGTTTGGTACAGCGCCTGAATACGAACCATAAGAAGTTGTTGAATCAGAAATCTGACAGAAATAACTCCAGAAAGGAATCTCATGCATTCCCATATCCTGGTATAACATCGGTACAACACAAATAGGAAAATCACCTGCAATACCGCCACCAATCTGGAAAAAGCCAACACCTTTTCCGCCTGAATTTTTCGGATACCAATCTGCTAACCAAGCCATGTATTCAATACCACTTTTCATGGTGCTTGCTTTAATATCGCCTTTAATAACATACGACGCGAAAATATTTCCCATCGTACTGTCCTCCCAGCCCGGAACTACAATCGGTAAATTTTTCTCAGCAGCCGCTAGCATCCAACTGTCTTTCGGATCAATTTCGTAATACTGTTTTAATTCTCCGCTCAATAAAATTTTGTACATGTATTCGTGCGGGAAAAAACGTTGTCCTGCAGTATCTGCATCTTTCCAAATTTTATAAATGTGTTTTTGTAAACGGCGGAAAGCTTCTTCCTCGGGAATACAAGTATCTGTTACGCGGTTGAAATGATTTTCCAATAAATCCCACTCATCTTGCGGCGATAAATCACGGTAGTGAGGTACACGTTTGTAATGACTGTGAGCTACCAAGTTCATGATATCTTCTTCTAAGTTTGCACCTGTGCAGGAGATAATATCCACTTTACCTTTGCGTATCATTTCAGCTAAAGATTTTCCGAGTTCTGCAGTACTCATCGCGCCTGCTAATGTTACCATCATTTTACCGCCTTCGGTTAAATGTGTTTCATAGCCTTTAGCGGCATCAACTAATGCTGCTGCGTTAAAATGTTTATAGTGATGTTCGACAAATTTTGATATCGGACCTTTATTTGCTGCTGTGCTCATAATTCTTAATTTTTAGAGCTACAAATCTAATAAAATAGTCCGATTGGACTCCTTCGGAGAGGGGAAATAAGTTTTTTTTGATTAACAAATAATTAAGAAAATAGGTAATAATCAATAAATTTTACCTCCAACCCCCTCCTAAAGCACGGTAAATATTAACCCTGGCATTCATTTGCTTCATCTTGGTTTCAATCAATTCGAATTTCGATTCAAGTGCATCCCGTTGGGTCAATAACACTTCCATGTAATCCGCCCTTGCATTTTTGAATAAGCCGGTTGAAATTTCGATTGACTGTGTTAAAGCCTCCACTTGTTTTTGTTTCAAGTCATAACTTTTCGCAAGGTTATTGATGTTCGATAATTGATTCACCACTTCAACATGCGCGGCTAAAATTTTCTGCTCATAATTATAAACCGCCTGTATCTGTTTAGCGTTGGCAGAATAATAATTTGCTTTAATCGCATTACGGTTTATTATTGGCGCAATTAAGGTTCCTGCAACGGAATAAATAAGCGATTGCGGAGTGGTAAATATTGAGGATTAAATGCATTATAACCCGCGCCGGCTTTTATTACTAAGGATGGATAAAATTCCGCTTTAGCTACTTTCACTTCCAATTTAGCAGCAGTCAATTCTAATTCCGCTTGTTTAATATCCGGACGGTTCGATAAAAGCTGAGAAGGAATTCCCGAATTGATAGAGTCGAGCGCAAAATCAAGAAAAGTCGACGAGCTTCTTAATACCGGCTGAGGAAAGCGACCAACTAAATAATTAATCTTGTTTTCTGTTTCTGTAGTTTTTTGCATAATGTAGAACTGATTACTTTGGTTTTTCAGAACTTCCGCTTCAAAACGACGAACAGCTAATTCAGTAACTTTAGCAGCGAGTTTTTCAAGTTTCACAATTTCCAAGGCATTCTGCTGGATATCAATATTCTTTTTTAATATTTCTAATTGATTATCCAATGCCATCAACTCATAATAAGAATTAGAGATTTCGGCGATTAACTTTGTAACCATGAAATTCTTTCCTTCCGTTGAAGAAAGATATTTATATACTGCGGCTTTTTTAGCATTCCGTAATTTTCTCCAAACATCTATTTCCCACGAAATGTCGGCACTCACTAAAAAATTTCCCAAAGGTTCCGGGAATTTATTGCCGGGAAGTATTTCATGTGCTTCGTCACTCGCGCCCTGACTAGTATACTTACCAACTTTTTCAGTACCGGCACCAACGCCAACTTCTCCAAAAGGTAAATAGGCTCCCTTTTTGCCGCGCACTTCTGCTTTGGAAATATTTATTTCTTGCAGAACAATATTGAGCTCTTGATTATTTTTAAGAGCTGTGTCTATGAGCGCAATTAAATTAGGATCTGAAAAAAAATCTTTCAATTTTATTTTGGCACTGTTGTTTGTAGAGTCCTTTGTATTTAGGAACGCTGATGGAACAGTTTTGTTTTCGGTTCTGCGTCCCATATACGGAACACTGCAAGCTGCAAAAACGAGCAAGGCAAAAATTATAACCGAATAGTAAAATAATTTTTTATTTCTCATTGTCTTCTTCTATTGTTTGTGGAAAATCATCCATTTTGTGAACAAGGTCTTCTGTTAAAGAACTTTCATCTTCATTCTTGATTAGTTTACGCCCTGCTGCAATAGAACCAAAAATAAAATACAAGCCAGGAATAATGATAACTCCGAATATGGTTCCGAATAGCATACCACCTAAAGCAGATCCGCCAATGGTTCTGTTACCTATAGCCCCGGCACCATGCGCAATAACTAATGGGATTAATCCTGCAATAAACGCAAATGATGTCATTAAGATAGGACGGAAACGAACTCTAGCTCCTTCAATTGCTGCCTCAAGAATTGTTGCGCCTTCTCGATGTTTTTGCACCGCAAATTCTACAATTAACACGGCGTTCTTCCCTAGCAAGCCAACGAGCATAACCATTCCCACTTGGGCGTATATGTCATTCGCCAACCCCATCATTTTAATTAGTAGGAATGAACCGAAAACTCCGGCAGGTAATGAGAAGATAACTGCTAAAGGAATAATGAAACTTTCGTATTGTCCGGCTAAAACAAAATAAACGAAGATTAATACAATAAGGAAAATCCAAACAGATTCATTTCCGCGACGTGTTTCGTCATAGGATAAAGCAGCCCAGTCGATATCAAAACCGTTTGGTAAAGTTTTTGCAACTTCTTTTACAGCGTCAATAGCTTCACCACTGCTAAATCCTGTAGCGGGCCCGCCTCTGATTCCTGCGGTGTTATACATATTGTAACGGTTGATTTCATTCGCGCCTTGTTTCTTTTTTATTTTCATGAAGGCTGAGAACGGCACCATCTCATCACGGTTGTTCTTCACGTATAAGTTCATGATATCAGTTGGCAGTTTTCTATATTCAGGAGAAGCCTGAACGAATACTTTAAAGAATCGCTGATATTTAATGAAACCTAATTCATAAGTACTTCCTACAAAAATGGATAAAGTATTCATTGCGTTACCTATGGTAACACCTTTCTGCATTGCTAACTGGTTATCGAACTCGATTTCGTATTGAGGATAATTAGCACTAAAGAAAGTGAACAGGCCTGTCAATTCTTTTCTCGCCTTTAATTTGCCAATGAATTCGTTGGTTACTTTTTCTAATTGCAACAAATCGCCTGAATTTGTTTTATCGAGTAACTGCAAAGCGAAACCGCCTGCCGCACCGAAACCCGGAACCGCCGGAGGATCGAAGAATTCGATAGTTGCTCCGGGAATAGATTTGGCTTTCACTTCTAATTCTTCGATAATCTCAACTACAGTATGTTTTCTTTCAGACCAAGGTTTTAAATTGATCAAACATGTTCCGGCATTAGAACCACGACCTTCAGTTAAAACTTCATATCCTGCGATTGAAGAAACGGATTTAACACCTTCAACTTCATTAATCGCTTTCACTAATTTCTCCGAAAGGTCATTTGTTCTTTCTAATGTTGAACCCGGAGGTGTTTGAATGATCGCATATAGCATCCCCTGATCTTCACTCGGAATAAAACCGGAAGGTAAATTATTACTGATAACAACAATTCCTGCAATAAAGAAAGCCGTTAATGCCCAAGTCAATAATTTCCTGTGCGCCATTTTTCTAAGTAAGTTCACATACCGCGCTGTTACTTTATCGAACCAACGGTTGAAGCCATCAATTATTTTTGTGAAAAAATTCTGCTTCTTCTGTTTTCCATGATTATTCTTTAATATCATTGCACATAATACAGGCGTAACCGTTAAGGCAACAACACCAGAGAGAATAATGGAAGCCGCCATGGTGATAGAAAATTGTCTATAAAATGTTCCAACCGGACCAGACATGAATGATACAGGAACGAATACCGACACCATTACTAAGGTGATAGCAATGATTGCACCGCTAATCTCACCGATAACTTTACGTACCGCATTGTAAGGCGACAAATTCTCCAGCTCCATTTTTGCGTGTACGGCCTCGACGACGACAATAGCGTTATCAACCACAATACCAATTGCTAATACTAATGAGAATAAAGTAACCATGTTGATACTTAATCCGAAAATCTGCATAAAGAAGAACGCACCAATTAAAGAAACAGGTACAGCTAAAGTCGGAATCAAAGTAGAACGCCAATCACCTAAGAAAATAAATACAACAAGAGCCACTAAAATAAAGGCATCTCTTAAAGTATGAAGTACGTTTTCAATTGAAGCATCTAAAAAAGTAGATACATCATAACTGATTTCGTATTCCATTCCAGGAGGAAAAGTTTTTTTTAGTTCTTCCAGTTTTAATTTCACATTTTTAATTACTTCAGTGGCATTACTTCCGTAGGTTTGTTTCAGCACTAAGGCGGCAGATGGATTTCCGTTCATGCTTGAATAAATATCATAATACTCACTCCCCAATGCAACGGTTGCAATATCTTTCAAACGTAGATTCTCACCTTCTTTATTTGAACGGATGATCACGTTTTCATACTGAGTTGGATCATTAAAGCGGTCGCTATAAGTTAAAACATATTCTAATGCTTCTGCTTGTTTGCTGTCACCTCTTCCAATCCGTCCCGCTTTACCAATGATACTTTGATCGTTCAAAGCTTCCATCACTTCATCAGGAGAAACATTGTACGCACGCATGCGGTCAGGATTCAACCAAATGCGCATAGCGTATTGGCGACTTCCTAATATTCTTACTTGTCCGATACCATTGATACGTTGTAATTCAGGAACCATGTTAACACCTGCATAATTGAACAGATATTTCATGTCTGCGTTCTTGTCTTTACTATACAAGTTCACGTACATTAACATACTTGGAATTACAGGTGTAATAACAACACCTTCGCGTTGTACCAGAATTGGTAAACGGTTCGTTACTTGTTGAACGCGATTGGAAACTTGCACCAAAGCTTGATTGATATCGGTTCCCGGTTCAAATACAACTTGAATATTTGCTTCACCGGCACTCGTTGCATCAGAGGTCATATAACGCATGCCCCACGCACCGTTAATAGATTGTTCTAAAGGAATGATTACCGATTCGGCTAATGATTTTGCACTTGCGCCGGGGTAGGATGCGCTCACCATCACCACCGGAGGAGCTACCTCAGGGAATTGTGATGTGGGCAAGGTTTTAATGGCCAGTCCGCCGACAAATAAAATTACCAGCGATATAACAATAGCCAATACGGGCCTTTGAATGAATTTATTGAACATGTTCTTCTTTTTAAAAAATTAAATTACTCAACGTATACTCTTAATTTCGGAAGTACGGTTTTTGGATCTTCGTAAGTAAAGGTGATCTTATCACCATCTTTAACTTTACGGATGCCTTCAAGAAGAATTCTCTCATTTTCTTTTAAGCCTTCTTTTATAATGTAGATATCGGGTATTTCAGAAGCAATTACTATTTCGCGGGAATGAACTACGTCATCTTTATCAACCACATAAACATATTTTTTTTCCAAAATTTCATACGTTGCTTTTTGAGGAATGATGATCGCATCTTTAATGGGAATACCCATTTGTATATTTCCTGTTTCACCATGGCGTAATAATTTATCAGGATTCGGGAATGTAGCTCTGAAAGCAATGTTTCCTGTCTCATTCTTGAAGTCCGCCTCAATTGCACTTACTTGCCCTTGATATTTAAAGAGCTGATTATTTGCCATCAGAAGATTTACTTTTAATAAATTCTCTTCGGTAGTATGAGATTTGTAATTAAGGTATTCCAATTCAGGAACATTAAAGTACACCCACATTTCACTATTATCAGATAAAGTAGTTAAGAGATCACCTTCATCAATTAGACTTCCTAACCTCACTTGAAAATGATCCATAATCCCGTCGAAAGGAGCTCTGATATCAGTAAACTGAAGATGGATTTGTGCCATTGATAATTCCGCTTTGGCTTTATCCAACTTCGCTTTCATTAAAGCTAATTCGTTTGGCGATACTACATTCTTTTCAGAAAGTTGTTTTGTGTTCTGGTATTCGATCTCGGCAAAATCCGCTTCGGCTTGTGCTTTCTGAAGTTCTGCATTATAAATGAGCGGCATGATTTTAAACATCATGTCGCCTTTTTTCACGAACTGTCCTTCGTCAACGTAAATTTTTTCCAGGTAGCCTTTTTCAAGAGCACGCATTTCTATATGTTGGATTGCATGAATCTGACAAACATAATCACGCGTAATTATGGTGTCTTTTTTCAATGAACTGGTCACCAAAAATTTAATTTCTTCTTCCTTTTGTTCGTGACCTCTTTTACAGCTCGTGTTGCATAACAATATGCTTAGGCTTACAAAAATGAGATTATTTCTCATAGTGATTTTTTTTAAATGATACGTTTGTGAGAGTTATGGCAGAGGAATTCCTATGCCAATTGAATTAGCGAAAAGCTAATAATCTAAGAAGAGAACAAATAAAAATGCACTGTAATTTAAATTCTCTCCGCAGGAAAGAGTTTCAGATTCTTAGAATAGAAAGGGAAAGATACCTTTTAGGAAATAGTTCGCATTTGATTTGAGCGAAAGAACAATTAGATGAAGGTGAAAAATAGGTAAGCTGATTAAAAGAGTGAACTATGAATAACAGGATAGGAGATTTTACTTTTGTTTCATCTTCTTCATTATCCGAATCTTCCTCAAAAACGTCTACTAATGTATATTTGTTTACGTTTGGAGCGGCGTCAACTTCTGTGTGTTTTGTTTTTTCAGAAAAGATATGTTTAGCACAAAGGTCTTTTGATAATGAAAGATCAGCGATGAAATTAAAATTGGTTAAAGCAATTCTGAGAACAAATGCGAGGCAAATGAAGAGTGCTATTTGTATTTTCAGATTTTTAAACATTGGATCTTTGGACAAATCTAAGCATATTTTAGTTCGTTTGAACCTGGAT
>CAZRNW010000145.1:0-544 GCA_964601535.1 uncultured Flavobacteriaceae bacterium | reverse complement strand
AATTAATCAAAAAACAACCAGGTCAACCCAAACCTAAAGGCCCTGTCAGGCTGAATATAACCCGGAACAAAACTGTAATTGCTGCCCATAGCGCCGTATAAAACGTTTTCTACTTTCACAAAAAATTGTACCGGACGGATACGGGCGTTTAAATACACATCTACAAAAGGATATTCACCAACTGAAATACGGTTTTGTAAATAAAATTGATTGGTAGCTGGCATGTATCCGTAGGCTTTAAATTTCTGGTAGTATTCGCCCTGAACACCAATTTGTAATTGCAGGTTGTTTTTAAATAAATTGCCTGTGTAATAAATACTTCCTGTTGCAGCTCCCGGTGCAATACGTACTAAACTGCTTTTGTTGGTGCTCTGGTAATATAAATTTAACCGTAAGCCCAAATGCTTAAAAAACACATAATTGAAATTCAAATTATATTGCCAGTTACTAATAACAACATTGCTTTGTTTCGGTTCTGCAGTTAAACTATCGAAATACAAATAGTTGGCAACATTTTGCCATAACACATTGGCCGATAAACCAG
>CAZRNW010000144.1:0-8327 GCA_964601535.1 uncultured Flavobacteriaceae bacterium | reverse complement strand
TAATGCTATTAACGCGCCCATACAAGGCTCCGCTGCCGATATGATAAAAGTAGCGATGATTAATATCGACAAAGAATTTAAAACCATGGATATTAAATCGCGTATGCTTTTACAAGTGCATGACGAATTAGTTTTTGATATTTACAAACCTGAACTCGAAAAACTAAAACCCATCATTGAAAAACACATGCGCGAAGCCATCCCATTAAAAGTACCCGTAGAAGTCGGCATGGGCACAGGACCAAATTGGTTAGAGGCGCATTAGGCTTTATCCTTCTTACTATCAGATATAAAAATAAAAGCTGTAATGATTAGGCTAACTACTAACATTACAACGCCAATTATAACTTGTAGATCTGAATTTATCGTCATAGGTTTATTATTTATTTCAAAAATAGTAATTTTTTTGTGTCAAGACCCTCTTTAATATGGCTAAAATCATTTAAATATTCAGATTTTAAATCCCCGCGCTCATACTGATAAACAATCCGTGTTGTTTGTGCTTGTTGAAACTGTATTCAAAGCGCAGTACAATATCATAATAAGTTACAAAATCCAAACCAAGTCCATAACCGTATTGCCAGCTATTGGTCAAAGAATTTTTCTTGCCGTAAAACTGGTCTTGCACATAACCGGCATCACCATTCAATGTTAAGTAAACAGAATATGGAATAGTACTAAACTGCTGGAAACGTTTCAGGGCTTTCTCTTCCACAATGTGTTGCTTTATTAATTTATACTTTAATGAATTTTTAATCAAACCTAAATTCTGTCCATCCATTACAAAATATTCGTAACCGCGTATGTAATCGTTATTATAACCCAAACCCCGGTTAAAATAATACGGCTGATAATCGGTATTAATGTAACGCACTTTTATTTGATTGGCTAAATATAACCGCTCCGATAGCCGCGTATATTTTCTTAGGCCCGCAATCGCATACATGTAACTTAAAGCTTCATCCTTCAAAAAATTCAAACCATCTTTTATTACAGCTACATCAACGGTCCAGCCTTTTAATGGGTAAGGTTTATTGTCGCGTTTATCAAATGTCCACCTGTATTGCAAACTAAAATAGCCAACCTTTGTTTTTTCATCCCCAAAAAAATCAGGGTTCAGTTTCGAAATAGTATCATTAATGTGCAATTGGTTAAATAATAATTCAACAGTGCTTCTTTGGTATAATGCATTCCGTATACTTACTCCCACTTTTGCTTCATGTTGGTAGCGCATGTAGTTTTTATAATCACGGTAAAAATGTAAAATATTTTCTTCTGTTGAATAGGCTACTTCATTATTACGGCTGTACGCATAAGAAGCATTAAAACCAATAGTCTGTGCTTTGTTAATGTAAGGCAGACTGTAAGCCACGCCATATTTTTCGGAATACCCGCGTCTGAAAATTAATGTAAGGTTATCTTTCCGTCCGGTAAAATTATCCCAGCCTAAAGCTAAACCATAATTTATTCTGAATAAATCTTTTGTCCGCCACCATTGGTTAAAGTTCCGGTCCTGAATTTCAAAAATAGGCGTCGGTATAATATACCATCGTTCTTTTACTCTTATGTTAAAGTCAACCGTTTGTGAAACAGGATTAATAACATACTTTACAGAATCGTAAATAAACAGCTGCGTATTAAAAATATTTTGCTGCGAACGCAATGCTACAGCCTCAACGTTTTTTGAACTAATTGTATCGCCCGTGTTAAAAGGCAATTCACGGGTGATGATATTTTTCCTTGTGATTTTATTTCCGCTGATGGAAATATCCCCTACCCTTAAAGTGTAGTTGAGCGAATCATTGTTTTGTGAGAAAATAGGGAGTGAGAAAAAATAAATGCAGACAAAAACAAAACGATGATTATATATTAAGGAAATGCATAAACTCATCCAGCTTGTTTTTTAAATCACTCTCATAGTCTCCATAATTATAAGATGCCTTTACAGTATAGTTATACCGGGTAAATGTTTGAAGTATGCGCGACAAATCTTCCCTGTTCACTTTTACAGTGACTTCAATTTTCGTGCTATCAGGAATAGAAGAAACATGCAGACTTAAAATTTTCGCATCGTTGCCTTCAATAATATTTCCGATTTGTGTAACCGAATAATCGTTTTGATTTAACTCCAAAACAATCACACCTCCCGGATTTTGCACCGAAGCCATGGTGGAAAGATTTTGAACAATTCCTTTTAAAGTAATACAACCTTTGTAAAATTCGTTCTCATCTAATACAGGAATTAAAGTCAGATTTAATGAACTCATTAACTTCAATAATTCGTAGGTGTGCTGATAGTGGTGAATGATTGGTTTAAGAATCGGAAGCTTAGCCGTTTCGAAACTTTCTTCAGGTTTGTTGTAGTCCAGTAAATCACTCTCGCTAATAACACCTATTAACTGACGGTTGCTTACCAACGGCAAATGCGAAACTTTGAATTGTTCCATCCAGTCGAGAGCCATTTCAACGGTATCGGTAATTTTAAGAGGCGGTATTTCGTCGGTTATAAGGTCGGAAACTAACATAATTTTATACTAGCAAATTTAACACTTTTCCTTAGTTTTGTATAATAAATTATGGCCGTTAAACTAAGTGTGAATATCAATAAAATCGCTACCATCCGCAATGCGCGCGGCGGCAATACACCCGATTTAATTAAGGCGGCTATTGATATTGAACGTTTTGGAGCGCAAGGGATAACAGTACATCCTCGTCCGGATGAAAGACATATCCGTTATGCCGATGTTTACGAATTGAAAAAAGTTGTTAAGACAGAATTAAACATTGAAGGAAATCCCAAAGAAAAAAAATTTGTGGATTTGGTAATGGAAATAAAACCTCAGCAAGTGACCTTAGTTCCTGATGCAACCGGACAAATCACCTCTGACCACGGTTGGGATACGGTGAAGAATAAAGATTATTTAAAAGAAATAATTTCTGAATTTAAAAAAGCCGGTATCCGCACTTCTATTTTTGTAGATGCAAATGTAAAAATGGTAGAAGGTGCAAAAGAAACAGGAACTGACAGAATTGAATTGTACACTGAAGAATTTGCGCGGTTGTATTCTGCAAAAAGAAATGAAGTAATAAAACCATATACTGAAGCCGCAACCCTTGCACAAAAATCAGGCTTAGGAATAAATGCCGGACACGATTTAAGTTTAGAAAATTTAAAATTCTTTAAAGAAAATATCCCCGGCTTACTGGAAGTTTCTATTGGTCATGCTTTAATCAGCGATGCGCTTTATTTTGGATTGGAGAATACGGTTCAGATGTATTTGAGGGAGTTGAAGTAAAGCGGCACTTCGACTCCGCTCAGTGACCGCCTCCATTAAAAGAAATTCATTTTGAAAACGCGGTGGCTGAGCGTAGTCGAAGCCACATTCATTTAAACCCTATCACCGCCAACATTCTTCCTGTTACACCTTTTTCTTTTCTATAAGAGAAAAATTTATCATTATCAGCAATCGTACAATAATTAGAAATTTCAATATTACTTTCCTTCAATCCAAATTGCAGCAATTGTTTTTTGTTTTCTTTTTTTAAATCGACAAAATATTTTTTCTTCTCTGAATCAAAACGTTTTACATCATCGTTGAATTGAATAGCGACTTCCTCCCCTACTTCAAAATTCTTCTCACCTATACAAGCGCCAATGAATGCGAGACAATCTTCGCCTTTCGTTCCATAATTGACTTGCATTGCTTTTAAAGTTTCAGTTACAATGTTTGCAACCGTTCCTCTCCATCCTGCGTGAATTGCTGCAGAAGCTTTATTTTTTGTGTCGAAAATTAAAACAGGCGTACAATCTGCAATCGACACACAAGCGAAGACATTTGGTTTATTGGTAATCACCGCATCGCAACCTTCTCCTTTTACTGGCTTATCTGCAATCAATACTTTATTCCCGTGAACTAATTTACTCCAGGCGATATTGTCTTCGGAAATACCGAGCGCATCAAAAAATAATTTACGGTTTTGCTTGATGATTTCTAAATCATCACCAGAAGAAAATCCTAAATTGAGTTCGCTATAGGGAGAAAAACTTAAGCCTCCTAACCTTGTGCTTTGTGCGGCAACAATATTAAGAGGCTTAAATATTTCAGGAACCAGTAAAATAAATTACTTCTGGATAATGAGTTTCTTTGTGATTGATTTTCCGCTTTGCTTATCGCTTAACTTCACGAAATAAACGCCATCAGGATAATTCAACTTTATTTCATAATCACCGGAAGAAATTGATTTCTCAAATATATTTCTGCCGGTCATGTCGGTAATAACAATGTTCATTTCCAACAAATCTGATTTAATATTAAAACTTCCGCTTGAAGGGTTAGGATAAATATTTGAAACAGCTAATTCGTTTTCTTTAATACCTGTAACACACCAAACAATTGTTCCGGCTACAACACCCGAATTCAAATCAACTTTTATAGGTGTCACCGGCGGTGTTAAATCACAAAAAGTAAAACTGCCTAACATTCTTCCCGAGTTAGCCGAGGTATCAGCAACTGAAAAATAACCGCTGGATGGTCCGCGTACTGTATCTGTATTATACCAACTGTCTAAAACAGTTACGTTACCACTGTTTATATAAGCTGCTGTATTTCCAGGAGTATAATTATGAAAGTTCTTTGTAAGTCTGACTCTTCCTGAAGTGTTATTGTAGAATTTTGCTTTATTCCAAGTACTTCCTGTTAAAATTAAAGAATCATTATTGTTATACGTTCCTGCGTTCGTAAATGCATAACCACCGTGGTAATTATTATTAATGAAGTTACCATTGTTCAGCGACCAGGTAGAATTCACTCTTCCGTAATTTGTAAAAGTGAATCCGGTGGCGTTGGTTAAACTATCACCAATAATTCTGCCCGATGCTGAGTTGGTCAAATTACCTGCAACATACATGCTATCCATATCTATAGAACCAGAATTAGTAAAAGCTACAGAGTTAGTGAATGCACTTACGGTAAAACTTCCCGCATTCGTAATTGCTCCCGCCGAAATTAATAAATAACGTAAATCAGCTTTCCCATTATTATTAAAATAACCGCCGTTAATCCATATGTCGCGGTTCAAAGATGCATCCTGAATTAAAGAGCCTGTATTATTAATGGTAATACCGCCAACAGTAAAAGCCATGCTTGTATTTAATGTTACACTGTTATTTATAGTTACTGAATAACCATTAAAAGGCACACATGTACAACTCCATATTAATGGATTCGTCCAGTTCCCGCTAGCAATACTGGTGGCTGTTTGACCTGATATGGCTGAGCTAAGAAAAGTAAAAATAAAGATTTGTAAAAGTTTATTCATAACATAATTTTAGAATACAAAAATATACAAAAAAATCGACACTGTAAAAACTCAACTTTTGATTGGTTTTGTGTACAAATACGCCCACCAAATTAATACAAACTGTATTGGTAAACGAACAATACTTATCCAAAAACCGGGGTGATTGGTTTTATAAAAATCAATTGCCATTGGCAGATGTATCACAAAAAGAAAAACGATGAGCATTGCTATGATTAAATAGGCGGAAATTTTTCTTGCCTTATCAAAGAGCAGCATGGTCGCTAAAATAATTTCACATAACCCTGCTGCAAAATTACAAAGTGAATGATTGGGAAGCCAAACGGGCATTATGGCTTCATAAAAACCCGCATTGACAAAATGATAAATACCACCCGCAGCATAAACGAAAACCATCAGGTATAAAAACAGTTTTTTCATTTTTAAATCTACACAATTAATTTATACTTATATTTAGTGTATGAAGTCGGGCACTTTAGCCGAAATAAAAAAGGAGTTACAGGAATTAGAACCAAAACAACTGGCTGATTTGTGCATTGCCCTTGCCAAATATAAAAAAGATAATAAAGAGTACCTTGATTATTTATTATTCGAGAGTCACAATAAAGATGGTTTCGTAACGCAGGTAAAACAATTGGTAGATGAAAATTTTGTAGAATTAAAATCTGACATTAATCTATATTACGCTAAAAAAAGTCTGCGCAAAATTTTACGCATCATTAATAAATACATCAAATATGTGGGTGATAAAGCAGTTGCGGCTGATTTACATATTTATTTTTTAAGGAAATTAAAGCAATCCAAAATCCCCGTTGAAAAAAGCGCCAGGCTTGTTAACCTTAAAGCCTCCGAGGTTAAGAAAATAAAATCATTGATTGATGCGCTACACGAGGATCTGCAATACGATTATCTGAAAGAACTCGAAGAAATACTTTAATTGTTAATTGCTCTTGCTTTTTTCGATAATTATTGTACATTAGTATAATTCAAAACTTAAAATATGAAAAAATATATACTTTCAATTTTCACTTTCTTTCTATGTTTAACAACTTCTGCTCAAAAAGAAACCGATAATTGGTATTTTGGTAATGGTGCTGCGCTTAATTTTTCTACAGGTACTGCATCTGTAATTGCATCCGGCGCTGCAGCTTATGCACCATCTGAAGGTTGTTCAGTAATTTCTGATGCCGGCGGTAATTTGTTGTTTTATACGGATGGCATAACTGTCTATAATAAAAATCATTTGCAGATGGCCAATGGCACAGGTTTAATGGGCGGTAATTCGAGCACACAAGCAGCTCTAATTGTAATGCAACCCGGTAGTAATGGTATTTATTACATTTTTACAACCGATGATTTTGGAGGAACCAACGGTTTAAGATATTCAACAGTAGATATGACACTTGCTTCAGGTTTAGGTAGTGTAACTGTAAAAAACACCTTGATGATGACACCCATGACCGAAAAAGTTGCTGCAGTTAAAGATCCGTTTAACAACCGTATTTGGATTGCAGCACATCAATGGGGAAACAACTCATTTAATGCTTATGCTTTAACCGCTTCAGGTTTATCTGCACCGGTTATTACCAATATCGGCACCTCACATACCGGTACTTTGCAAAACACTTATGGACAAATGAAATTCAATCCGTGCGGAAACCAATTAGCACTCACAATAGGCTATACCGATGTTTGGGAGCTTTTTGATTTTAATACCAATACGGGAGTATTAAGTAATTGCGCAACTTTCGGACAAAATGCTCATGTGTATGGTATAGAGTTTTCAGCAGATGCTTCTAAAATATATGTGAGTACCTATGATCCGCTTAAAACGCTGGTTCAATATAATCTGGCATTATCAAATACAGTTGCAATTGCAGTCTCAGAAACATCCCTCAGCACAACAGCAGATATTTACGGTTTGCAATTAGCTAATGATGGTAAAATTTATGTTTGTAAATCGTTTAGTCAGTTTGTTGGCGTTGTCAATACACCTAGTCTTGCCGGTGCTGCTTGTAATTATAATGATTTACAGGTGGATGTTGATCCGGCATTTATGGGAATCACAGGTGCATTAAGTTTACCCGGCTTCCCATCTAATTATTTTTTACCAACAGGCTTTGTTTGTCCGACACCAACAGGGATTAATGAAATTGCCGTTCAGAATTTAATGCCTGTTATTTATCCTAACCCTTCGGTAAATGAGTTTTCTGTTTACACAAAAGATGCCGGAAAATTCGAAGTGTATTCGTACACCGGAAAATTAGTTGAAACCATCTATACAGAAAAAAATATCACTGTTAAGTTTGGTGAGAATTATGCGAAAGGAATTTACTTTGTAAAAACTGTTGGAGGAAATACTGAAAGCATCAAGATTGTGAAACAATAACAAATTAATTTGCGAGTTGCTCTAATGTTAATTGCGCAGCCTTTTGTTCGGCAACCCGTTTGCTGTAATTCTCAAAAGTCACATAAGGTTTATCATCAATAAAAACCTGAACGGTAAATATTTTTTGTTTCCCTTTTTGTTCTTCTTTCAATAATCTGTACTCCAGGCTCAATTTATTTTTCTGACAATGAATTTGTAACTGACTTTTAAAATCATTATCCGTATTCATTAACTCATCAAGGTCCACATGCAATTTAATTATACGTTTTAATATAAAGTTTTTTGCAACGGTAAAGCCTTTATCCAAATAAACAGCACCAATCAGAGCCTCGAAAGCATCACCATAAACTGAAGACTTTGACTTCTCACTGTCCTTCAAGCCAACTTTTAAATGCTTATCTATTCCGAGTTTAAGTGCGAGGTTGTGCAGGTATTGTCCGTTTACAATTTTAGAACGCAACTGCGTTAGAAATCCTTCATCCTTATAGGGGAATAATTTAAAAAGATGTTCGGCAACAACAACGCCTAAAACAGCATCTCCTAAAAATTCAAGGCGCTCGTTATTTACTGTTTCTCGCTTGCTGCTGTGCATAAACGCCTGTTTGTATAAAGCAATATT
>CAZRNW010000143.1:0-8337 GCA_964601535.1 uncultured Flavobacteriaceae bacterium | reverse complement strand
ATTTCGCCCAAGTATAACTGATATTCGGCGTCGTTTCCAAATCAAAAAATAATATCTTTGTTTTACTCAATTTTTTCCTTCCAGTAATTCAACTAGTTTCATTATGTATGGTAGTGTGCTTTCGCTGTTGATGACTTGTTCTTCTGAGAGATTTAATCCGTGTTCATCGCTTAAAGCGTGAAGACATTCGTGATAAAATGTCTCTACTAGTTGTTTGTTTGTTAGTCCTTTTTTTAAGATAATCTGTCTTTCTTTGAATCTAGTTTCTCCCCAGGTATCCTTTCTATCAAATTGTTTAATAAATAATACCTCGTATACGGTCTTAGAAGAAATTCTAATATGAGGGGGTATATTACTTGCTAATTTCCTCCAGTTTATTCTCATATTTTTCAATTAAAATCGCTTTATACTTCTTTAAGTATAGCTTAATCATTCCCTTTTTGTCAAGAATTTCAGTCAATAATTCCCTAATCGGGGTATACCTTTTATAAGTTCCAAGTCCTTGTAATATTAGACTTAGTAGATGTTCTATTTTTTCTAAGTCAGATACAATCTTTTTAATCCGCTTTTTTTCTTTAAAGTGTTTTAAATTAGTGGGATTAGTCATAGTCGTATTCTTGTTTTACGGCCAGACCCATTTTGATCTTATTCTGAAACAAGTTATTAAATCGTTCAATTTCGTTCTTAATTTGATTCATTGCTTCTTGTAAAGAAATATCATAAATAGCCGATCTTACAAAGATTTCTTTAATATGTGCTGGGGTAAAATTGTCAAACGTTTTAGTCTGAATTAAATCGTAAACCTTCTTGTCAACTTCTTTAGAGCCAGCAAAAAACTTAAAAAGTTCTTTTCTTTCTGAGCCGGAAGGATAACTAACCTCAATCTTATCATCAATTCGTTGTGGACGATTCGTAAGGTTTGCTAGAAGATTTTCTGGATAATTTGTTGTGGCAATAATCATTACAGGAATACGGAAAGCCTTTTCTTGATTATCTAGAAGCGAAAGTAATGAGCTTTCTGATTTAATACGAACCTGATCAATTTCAACTCCGCCAATATCTTCAGCAATTACAATAAGTTTTGTAACGTTATTGTATTCGAACCGCTTAACAAATTCCTTTACATCATGAGGATCAATGACGTCTGTCTTCCAAATAATAATGGCCGTATCCTTTTGATCAGAATAAGTTCTTACAACTTTATTAATAGCTTGTGATTTTCCGCTTCCCGCAGGACCATGCAATAAAATACAACGCCTTGGTACCTCAATACCAAATTCTGCATAAACATGTAGTCTTTGAAAAAACTTGTCAACTCTTTCTGTAATCTTCTTTGTGTGTACAAAAGTTTCTAGAACCTTGTCGTTGGAAAATTCAGACGGTTTTAAAATAAGTCCAACCGGTGATTTAGAAATTGTCCAGATACCAGGATTAACTTTGTAAGGTTGGGGGGGTTGTACATCTTCAACATATTCTAGCTGAACAAAATATTCTCCGGAAACACAAGCAAAATCGCTTTCCGGAATTTTCGCGTTAATATCTAGTTCATGGAGCTTTAGCTTTGATTTGATTTTAAAATGACTCATATTAGATAATATTGTTGCTGAACATTTCTTTCTTGTACTTGTCTAGAAGTTCCTTACTGACTATCACCTTTTTGTTTGAGTGCTGCGGGGTAAACATGACGTATTCCAAAGAACGCCCCGTCCAATAAACAAGCATGCACCCGGTTCCATATTGTGCAAATCTTGCATAGCGCTCAAAAAATACAGGATTACTTGGTAGTTTCATAATTCTCCGGTACAACATATGCGTTTTTACAGATTAGTTCGCAACCTTTAAGTTGATAGTTTGGGGTTGAGTATCTTATTGCCGTTTCGACAGCGTTTGTTTGCGACGTTGCAGTTATATGCGTTGGAAGAGTCTTAAATTCCTCAGCCAAAACATAGTTGGGTTCTTGTTCATTCACAACTTCGTAAGTTACCTTATAGAGATTCATCGTCTATCCTTTGCATAGTTTTCAAGATAAAGAATAACAAGTGACGTTAGAATAACTAATGTAATAAAAATACTTCCCATTAATACTTCTCCATTTTAAAACCCGTCTCGTGTGAAAAATACACGCGACGAATATTTAACAATCTTAGCATGGATTCACAAGATTGACAAGGTTTAGAATTTCTAATTATTCCATCCTTCCCCCGCCTGAATACATAAATGTCGCATCCTGAAAGATCTTCTCGTGCCGTATTAAGAACCGCCGAGAATTCTGCGTGACGCATTTTAAACGGATGTCTAGACTTAGAATGAATACGACATTCGTTAAATCCAATTCCTAGAATACGGTTTCCGTGAACTACAACCGCTCCGTGTTTATAATCCGGATGAGAAGATTTCTGAGAAAGCTTTTCTGCTAGTTTAAAAAACCGTTCCTTCATTTAATTTCTTTCCTGGTTACTTTAAATTCGTGAAATTTATACCAACCAAAAAATCCCTTCCAAAAACCGTATATCTGCCATGGTAGCACAAATTGTTCAGAAATGAAATGTAAAGGATACAAAAGAATATTTTTTAACTTCTTAGGCTCTAAAGCGTTGTCGTAAGCCAGCATATTGGCAATAAGCGCGTATCCGTGAGGAATTAATCCCCACATATCAATTTTATTAAATGGAATGCCGTAATAATATTTATAAGCGATATAAGCAGGAATAAGGTATTTTGTAAACGCCAAAGCAAATCCAAGATTCCAGCTAATCCAGTATAGTTTTTTCCACCCCCATCCTCTAGAATCTCTTATGTGAAATTGTATTTGTTTTCCATTTCCCATAATCCAGCGCTGCTGCTGGGTCCTATAGGATTTCCAAGTTGTTGGATTATCTGTCTTTGTAATCCATTCTGGAAGTACATGAATTTTATATCCAATCATGTTCATGACACCGGAAATATCTGTGTCCTCACAAACATTTCTTTCAAGCCACCCACCGCATTCTTTTTCTACAATCTCTCTATTCCAAACTGCGCCAGCCCCATTAAAAATAGGGTAGATATCGTATCTACTTCTAAAAACCTGTTCGCGGTCAAAATGAGTTTCTAATACAACTTCTTGAAGCCAGGATAAGAAAGTATTCTTTTTATTATTAATAACCCATCTAGATTGTACGCAACAAATAATAGGGTTAGCTTTTAAAATTTCGCAGGCTTCTATAATACCAGTTCCATCCATTTGATGGTCGGCATCATAAATCATTACCCATTTAAATTCTTTCGGCGCAATAGATAGCCCGTAATTTAAATTACCTGCTTTATTACCCTTTCTTTCGCGTCTTTTCAAATAAACGGCCTTTATAGGCGTTTCAAAGCGCCAAGGCATACCTTCCCCGTCATAATCATCTAGAAATTGAATGGTGAACCTTTTACGCTGTTCTAGGGGTATTGTGTAAAGACTTTTTACAAAACGTTCTATAGCCCACTTAGGTTCGTTTCTAATGGGGTATTGGATAAGTATTTGATCTGATTCATCTAATGGTAATCTTTTATATTTTTTAGGCTTAGGAATTGGAAAAGCTAGGATTCCTGTGTGTAAAAAGAAACGTACCGAGGTTAGGATATAAAAGAAATAAAAGATGTGTTCGAAAATATCTCGCACGAGTTTATTATAACCCAGGAGATTTCTAGTTACCAGAGATTTATTACACCGATGACTTTTAGTCTTAATTGGTCAGAACCGGTAGGAGGAGCAAATTCGTGGTGATACCCAATTCCTGCACCGATGTGAAAATTCCATAAAAGTTCATACATTGCAAAATGGTCAGAAATTAACCAGTTATTTGGTTCCATACCGCTGTATGACCAATAATACCAATTTGGTGATATATCTTCTCTAATATAAAGACCGAATTCAAAATTACTGTAATTGTCAGGGTTTGTATTGTTTGCGCTTAAAAAACTATAGCGAACTGAGAATTGACCGGTGGCGTAGGATAAATTACAAAGACAGGCGGCAATTATTACAAACTTAAAAAATTTATTCCACATGATTCCTATCTACCGCAAAGCGCCCGGTAATCTGTCGCGTTGATTTTTGCAAAGATTTTTAAACAAGGAGATCGTCCTTTGTATAAAGTCTTGCACCTTTTTCTTGCAACATTAAAACTCTTTTGATCAAATTCATTCCAAGGAAACGGGGTATTGTTGATTTTAATCGGTGCGGGGCAAGAGTTTCCTAGAGCTGGGAAAGAAATAAAGAATAGGATAAAAAGATATCTAATACAATACACCATACAAATCATTCTGAACTTTTTCAAATACATAAAAAATATGTCCTAGGGCGTCTTCTAAAGTTGCAAGATGATTCATACTACTTAGATTTCCATCTAGAACAGAATCACCTTTTACCATTAAAATTTCATGCTTTACAATTTGTTTTTCAAAGGACATGTCAAACATATAATGAAGAACTGGTTGATCGTAGTTATCTAAAGAAACTGATAAAATCTCAGAAGTTCTAGGAAGTTCAACGGTTTGGCTTAGCTCATAACTTTTTAGCGTAATCGTTTGAATCTTTTTCATATAATGATGATACTTTAGTTTATAGATTAGTCAAGCTATTTAATCTTGTGAGTTATATCTCCGCTCAACTTTGCCTTCAAATTCACTAACATCTGAATGCCAGGCCCCACATGCACAAGGACCTAAGATTTTTTCACAACTCGAGTTTAGATATTTTACTTCCTCATCGCGTATAATGTTATCTAATTCTACAATTTCCGACACTGATAACTGGGTTTCTTTTAACTTCTCTGCAAGAATAGCGTTAGCTCGTTCTGCGAGATGTCTGGGCTCTGGATCACAATTCAGGTGACCTTCAATTGTCACATCAAAATTAAAATCCTCTGCCGTAAATCCTGTCCAACCGTTTATATTAATTTTCATTTTATCTTTCTATTTTTGGAATTCTAAATTAGGTTTTACATTCCATCTGGTCTGTGCGGGCATCGTTCGTGACAAGGATTACAATCTTCGTCTTGTACGATGTGGTCAAGTTCGGTATCGCATATTTTTGTTTCAAGCGCGACATTATCGTTTATTTCGTTAGATAAAGCACCTGGTTCATTTTTTACGCTTTCATAAATATAATGATTTCTCTGCTCAATTGTTTTTAAAAGCATTTTAGCAAGTTTCGGAGCGGCTTCTAGTAATATCCCTACCTGATTAGCATCTCGTGTAAGAAATGAATCTAATTCAATTATTTTTTCGGCGAGTTCTATAGCCTTCATTTCTTCTCCAATAATTTCTTCGGAGGGCTTCCCATTATAACCTTAGTTTTCCCTTCATGTCCATGAATAACTTGAACCTGTCCAATATTATCGAAAATGGTAATAGTTTCGTGCGGCATTCCCCAACACATTACTGCTTTGTGGTTGGGTAAAATAACTCCCCTGGCAACAATTCCAAGACCGCTCACACCTGAAACATCTTTAACTCTAAGTAAATAAAATTCTTGAAGTTTCATTTTACCCTCCCACAAATAGTACAGACTTCTTCCGATTTAGAAAATCCTTGGTATATTTTGTATTGGCATTCGTGGTTGGTTTTAAAACAATCCGGCCATTGTAGTTTAACCGAAGTTGTAAAAGAACCGTCAACTTGTTGATGTTTGGTTATGATTGCTGTTAAAGTCGGGATTATACCACCATTATCAACTTCAGAAAAAGAATCGTGCGAAATCAAAATACCATAACAATCTCGATGTGCATGTTCAACAAATGCTCGAATCTCGGTTTCCTTGGGGAGTTCTTTAAGTATGTCAATAAAAAGTTCTTTAGTAAATCCCCCGAGTTTTTGGAGATTATAGCGACTAAAATCTAGCGCCATTAATTTTTTGATGTTATTCATGGTTCTTAAAAAATATGTCTATAAATTCATTTTTCCCAAATTTCACAAGTATAAGTAGTTAATCCGGTTTTACCATCAGTTTCTTGTCTAATAATTTTAACTTCAACAGGATTTGTAATTTCAAGAAATTCAGCGCGCCGTTCTCCGCTTTCCTGTGCATATTCTTTGATTTTATCGAACGGAGTTTCAAATTTATCGGTCATTGTAAATGTATCAACCCATCCGTTTTTTATAAATTCTTCAGCACGCATTCTTAGATCTTCAAGTTCGTCTGATCTCCATCCTTCGTGAATTGGTCCGCAATCGTTATATTCTTCAGTGCGTTCTAAAAGATTCTTAATTAAATCTTTCGCAATCAAAAGAGATTGTTCCATTTCTTTTAAATTTTTAGGCATAATGTTTTAGCTTAAATTATCAATTGAGAAACTAATAACAAATAAACTTAATATAAAAATAGTTCCAAATAAGAATAGTCCAAAACTAGTAAAGTAAGTTCCTAAACCTAAACCACCAATAATCGAAAGTAAAAACGCAATTAAACTCTTATTATTATCCTCTTCACTCATAACTTCCAGTTTATCTCCTGCATCTTATTTTCCTTCAAAAACTCGTTAGCCCTGGAAAAATACCTGCCGCCAAAAAATCCACCACTCACGTTCAACGGACTTGGGTGACCGCCTGTTAACAATAAAACTCTATCATGTATTTTTAAATCTTGCAACTTTTGTTGCGCGTATTTTCCCCACGCAATAATAACTACAGGATTTTTATAATCTAAAACTCGTTGAATTATTTTTGTGGTAATTTGTTCCCATCCCAATCCTTTGTGAGCTAAAGATTTTCCCTTTTCAGTTGTAAGTATTGAATTTAAAAGAAGAACACCTTGTTTCGCCCATGGTTCTAAATTTCCAGTCTTTGGACGAAGAATATTTGGACCATCTGCTAACCCTACATCTCTTAGTAACTCTTTGAAAATATTAAGAAGAGACGGGGGGTATTTTTCATGCTCTACAGAAAATGCTAAACCGCAAGCATCTTCCTCATTTGGGTAAGGGTCTTGTCCTATAATAATAACCTTTGTTTCCTGCGGTTTAAAGTAGGATAAAGCCCTAAAGACTTGATTAGGCTTAGGAATCGTTTCTTGGGCCATTACGAGCGTTTTAAGAGGTTCTGGGAGGTTTGCTATGTATTTCTCTTCCGGACGCTCTAAAAGCGATTTTAACGCGTCCTGTGACCGTTTTAATGCATAGTTGGGAAGTTTTTCACGAACTGGGTATAAATCTTCAAAAATTAAAGCCGAATCGTGCAAGCTTTTTAAAAGTCCCTTTTGGTCATAATCTCCGTCAAAATCCTTTTCCAAGGCTAAAGAACGGTCTGAACGAAAATATACTTGTATTTTGTCCCCCTCTTGTAATCCCTCGATGTTTTTGACCGCATCATACACTTTTTGTTCGTTAGTTCTTTCAGGATTCAACACTTTTTCGGTGATAGTGATTTTTTTAGTCCAACGTTTAATATCTTTTAAATTACATATTTCGCGTACATAGGAATTGTAAAGTTCTGGAATTTCTGATTCTTTGTCTTCAGATAAAAGAGTTATGAACTTCTGAACAAATTCTAGAAGTCCTCTTTGTTTTTTGGGATCGCGAAGGGCCGAACCTTTAAACTTAATTTTTCCGTCTTCAGATCTGATTAGATAATTTTTTGAAGCTGCAGAAACAATTACTGGAAAATAACCATTTAGTTCCCATTTAATTGTTGAAGGATATAAAGAGTTTAAAGAGGATTGTAGGGATTCAATTTCTTCTTTTGAAAAGGAGGCACCGTCGAGTTTTTTAAAGAAAATGCTGTCAGTGTCGCAAGCTATAATTTCAAAATTGTTCATTTATTTAGGTTTAATTTCTAATAATTCTGAATAATCTTCTTGTATGGCCGACGGGACCTTGTTATATTTTTGCATCCAGTATAAAACTTGGGCTTCTCCGCCAACTTGTCCGCTTCTAAGACTGCATTTTTCCCAAACCCCATTTGTGTACTGATCTGTTGGCATCCATCCGGCGCGGCCAATAAAAGCAAACCCGTTAGAAACAAATATTACATCATATGTTTCATATGAATTTGGCGAAGGAGAAAATAGTCTGCTATCTAACCATTTTCTTTTAGGATTATCCGTGTGTGATTTTACGAATTTCATCGGTAATTCTCCCAAGTTTTTCCTTCAAATCTTTATTTTCTGTTTCTAGTTTTTTAATATAATCAAATTCCATAGGAACTAATCTAACTGATTGTTTTAATATATATTTTGGGCCTTCCTGTGTGTCTTCTTTGACAACAACAGGATTAGTTTCTTCAATGACTATCAATCCTCTAGAAATTAATTCACAAAGCTGAGTTTGAATTATTTCCTCTTTTTGTCTAAGAAGTTCCTTAGTTAAAAAAGAA
>CAZRNW010000142.1:0-8371 GCA_964601535.1 uncultured Flavobacteriaceae bacterium | reverse complement strand
TTATAGATGAAAGCAGGAATAGCATCCGGAACAGGAAAGAGTTTCATTTGCAAAACAGCAACTGCTGTACAAATAATAATGGTCGTTACCCAAATAACGATTTTAATTGATTTGTCGTTCTTAGCTTCTAATACAGAACTCATTCTTAAACAATTTTAAACTTTCCTTTATACTTAGTGAAAACAGTTTCTCCAAAAAACAACTTCGCTTCACATAAAATTTCATCGCCATTCACTTTATAATTCACACTGAAATTAACCTGAGGATTTTGAGTTGGGATTATCATACCCGTGAATTTAATATTATCGCCTGAAGTCATTTGTAAAGTCTTGCCCATCAAATCTTCTAAAAACTCTTTTATAATCTGTATCTGACAAACCCCCGGAACAATAGGCTGCTCCGGAAAATGGCCTTTATAAATGTCGTGATTCACATTTAAATCAATCACCGCTTCCACCTGCGATTCAGAAACCCGGTTTTTTTCTTTTATAGTGTAGAAACTTTCTTTTAGACTAAACATCATTCGTTTATTTTATCCATTTCAATATACAACTTCACCAATCCGTACTGTTTTAATTTTATTTTTCCGTAACTATCAGAATAAATTATTTTACTTTCTTTTTTATGTTTTTTGAATACCTGAAGTTTAGTAGCATACTTTTTATCATCGGTGAACAAAAACAGATGACGAGCATCCCGAATAAACGGTGGAGTACCACGTGTTAAATGTAGGTATTCTTTACCTTGTTTCTCCAGAATCCATGCAGTATTATTGAACCATTCTATCAACAAAATGCTTCTAAAATTTCTGACCAGAGCAGAAACCAATTTAGGCTTATTGAGGGCATCGAAAACAAAAACAGGCTTCATGCTGTCGCCTTTTATCTCAAAATCAAACATCCGCATTCCTAATTCTGTTACAAACACAAGATGTTTTGTATCGCGATTTGTTTGTTTCAATACAATCAATCCTGTAAAGTGTTTGTTTAAAACATCTATGGAAGTCTTATATTTTATAGCGCCGTCCTTTGGAATTACAGGATTAATGATTTCCTGATTCAGAAGTGCGAGCCGTTTTGAAGGAGCTGCCAGTTTATTATAGGCACAGGAAGAAAAGAGAAAACTACTTAACAGTAAAAATATTATCCTGCAATGGCGCATTCTGTGTTTTTAAATTGAACTCCAGTGTGGTATAATCATCATTAGGCTCAATCATGTCTAATTTATGTACCGAAGTTACACTTTTATCGAAATACATGTTTATTTTTTTGAGGCTTTCTTTCATGTTCTTTTGGAGAGGAGTCAGTTCCAGCTTATAATACTTCTCATTCTCGAAATAAGCCACTTTAAATTTCCCGGACTTAAAAATATTGCCCTGCACACAACTCATCATCACATCATTAATCTCTTTAAAAACCTTATTGCTGTTCATGTCGTACTTTTGAGTTTTCTTCTCGTCTTTTATCCAAATCTTCTCTTTATTGATAACAATTAAATATTTGTAAGGCGTAATATACTCCCAGCGCAGCATATTTTCCTTTTTGAATTTGAAATTGCCCTTGCTGATGATTTTCTCTGACAATACACTCAGGTTTTTCTCCTGTATAAAATCGCTTTCAATAGAATTTACTGTTTTGCTCATTGATTCAATTTTTTGCTTTAAAGCAGAGGTGTCTTTCACGCTTTTAAAATTCTGAGCTAGTGTCAGCTGGGAAATGAATATGAAAACAATCAGTTTCTTCATGCTAGTGTAACAAATTCAAATTTATTTTCTTTTAATGCAGGGATTAATTTATCTAATAATTCTGATGCGTTATCTAATCTATCGTGCAATAAAATGATAGAGCCATTTTTGGTTTGCTGCAATACCCGTGCCAAAGTTTTGTTAATGTCAGGTGTTGAAGTATCATACGAACGCACATTCCATCCAATAGACTTCAAATTAAGTTCTTTTAACACATAAGCAAAGTTCGGTGTGGTTACTCCATAAGGCGGGCGGAACAATTTTACATCCTGTCCGGTACAATTTTTTATTTCCTGCAGGCTTTTCTCTATATCCACCCGTAATTTTTTTCTTCCCCAAATATCAATCCAAAAATGGTGTGAATAGCTGTGTGAACCAATAGAATGACCGTCTTCAATCATTCGTTTCAAAACTTCTTCGTTACCGCTAATGTTTTCTCCTATCACAAAAAATGTGGCTTTTACATTATGCCTTTTTAATGCGTCCAAAACTTTTGAAGTTTGCGGTTCGCTTGGACCATCATCAAATGTCAAAGCAATTTTATTTTCGTTTTTGTTTAAATGATTTACAGATGTGAGATGAAAATTTAACCCAATAAAATAAGCGCCTGCAAATTCAATACTTAAATACAGAAAAAGAACAATAAGTTGTGTCCAATAAAAACAAGGAGTACCAAGCTTGCAGAAAATAAACACCAAACCAATTCCTATGGCAAAAAAAGCAGTTACCAGACGGTGGTTTAGCATTTGGTAATGAGTGTGAATGAAAAATTAATACCTAAGTACCCGTTAATTATCAGAACTGAATTAATATTCTTTTTGGGGAAATTATTTATTTTAGCGGCATCCGGTATTTTTTGCTTTTCAATAATTTTATTAGCCATCCATGTTGCAAATGCCCCGGCTGTATGATAATCGCCGCACAATTGTTTAAAATGGGCCGTTGCCGATTTGTCCGATAAAATCGGCAGGACTTCTAATAAATATTTATCAAAATCTTTATCGCCGGAAAAACCAAACAATATGCAGTCAATATTTTCTAAAACCTTATTGTGGATGCCTAAAAAAGTATCCAGTTTATTCATGAACTCTTTAAGGCTTTTTGGTTTATAAGAAAATCCTACACCTTCAATAGCTGCGATGGCATTTTTCTTTTCATCCGATAAAACAAAAAAAGCGGAGCCCTCTCCAAACTGTATTCCCGAGGTCTTACCTTCAAAATACTTATGCGAATTATTGTTATTCAGTTTTTTTGCCTTCCGGTATAGGTCAACATAAATAGGAGTATGTTCGTCAATGCCGCCGATTAAAATATTTTTCTTTCCTTCTTCAATACTCATCAAAGCATCCATCACACAAGTATCAAACGAAAAACCGCGGTGAACGTAAGTGTAATTGTAATTATGACACTTCATAATCAATGCAACCTGAGAACCAACTGTGTTGTGAGTCGATTGAATAAAAGAAGTTGGTGTTAAAAATTGTTCGTCGTTATTAATAATGGCCAATAAAAACTTTTCGCTATCCTCAAAACAGCCTAAACCCGTTCCTGAAATTATAGCGTCTACATTTTCAACGCCCGCCTCCGTAACAGCAATGCGTGCAGCAGAAGCGCCCATTTTTATGGCGCGTCCCATACGTCGGAGCATGTTTGGATTAATATGTTCCTTATAAGAAGGCTCGACAGCTTTATAGAAATCAGTTTCCGGTCCGTTTACGGTTTCGAAAAAATAATTCGCCTCCGTTGTATTTTGCGGTGAAATACATCCTGATCCAATTATGTAGGCTTTCTTCGCCATTAAGATTTAGAAAAAATTAAAGATGAACAATTACCGCCAAAACCAAATGAGTTCGACAAAACGTTATTTATCGTCGCATCAGTAACTTTTGTAACAGGCACCAGACCAAATTCACTTATTGGTGTTGTAAAATTTAAATTCGGGAATATTTTATTATGCTGTAAGGATAAAACAGAAATGACTGCTTCCACTCCTGCCGCTGCTGCTAATGTATGACCGGTATAAGCTTTGGTTGAACTGAACTTTGGAATATTAGTTCCAAAAACATTTACGGTTGCTTTGCTTTCCGACTGATCATTATTCGGCGTTCCCGTTCCATGCATGTTGATGTAATCAATTTGCGACGGTGAGAGTCCGCTCATTTCCAAAGCTTGTTTTATAGCTTCAGTTGCTCCGTTTCCATCGGGAGAAGAAGCAGTTTGGTGATAAGCATCATTTGCATTCGCATAACCCATCACTTTCGCAAGTGCCTTACCATTTCTTTTTTTAAGAGAGGCTTCGCTTTCAATCACAATAAATGCACCCGCTTCTCCCAGATTTAATCCTTTTCTGTTTTCATCAAATGGCTTACACCATTCTTTATCCAGAATCATTAAAGTATTAAAGCCGTTAAATGTAAATTTTGATAATGAATCAACGCCGCCAACAATAGCGCGGTCTAACATGCCATGCTTAATCATTCTGCAGCCCAACATCACTGCGTTGGCTGCTGATGAACAAGCTGTAGAAATTGTGGTGACAAAATCTTTTATTCCTAAATAATCTGCAATTTCCTCGGTGCTCTCTCCGCAATCATGCGCATCTAAAACTTCGAGATGTTTTCCGGCGCTCACCATTTCTCCGTAAAACAATTCTGTTTTGCACATTCCCGCCACAGTGGTCGAAGAAATTAATCCGGTGCGTAAACCATCTTTTAAATCTATTCCTGAATTTTGTAAGGCTTCGCGCGCTGCTGCAATTCCTAATAAAGAGGTGCGGTTTAATGCCTGTGAATGATTGGCAATTAAATCCATTAATTGCTGGTTAGAGAGTTTTACCTCCCCTAACACGTATTCATCTTTATAACGTGTGGTTAAATAATTTACTTTTCCGATTCCGGTTTTAGCATTTGATAAATTAGCATAAGCTTCCTGCACATTGTTGCCAATGGCCGAAATCATGCCGAGTCCGCTTATAAATATGGGCTGTGCCAACTATGATTTACCTTGGTCTTTTATAAATTGTGCCATGGTACGCACCGATTCAAAAATCTTTTTCCCGTCAGCCGGATTCTGAATTTTGATACCGTAATGTTTTTCCAGTAACACAATAAGTTCTAATGCATCAATAGAATCCAATCCTAAACCATCTCCGAATAAAGGAGCATCCGGATTAATATCTGCAGGTTTTACTTCGGCAAGGTTTAATTGTTCAATAATCTGACCTTTTAGTTTTTCAATTAATGCATCCATAACTTATTTATAAAATTGGTTTAAAATATCGCTGTTAAGAGGGTTAAAATTAATATTTTTAATTGAATCAGAGGCTATTTCAACCAAATAAATAAGGGCATCGGCCGAGCCATTATCATAATCAACCCAACCGCAAATTGCCGAGGTAGTGTTGCTACTTTTTAAGGTAATTTCTGCCTGATTTACCAATAGTTGGGCGTCAAAGACATCTGTAATAAAAAAGGCGTTTTCCCCCGTAATTTTATGTTTTATGGCAATTTCGCCTATCACAATGTTCGGCAAAGTATATACAAAAGTTGCAGGCGAAGGCAAATAATGGTTTTTATCATTGATGCTGTTTTGATAGGTACGGTCGGTATCTAAACTGGATGCTTTATTAGCCATTACAATCGCCATTTTATCCGGTGCGTTCCTTTGTAAAAAATCACTTCCTTTTAAAGCGGCCTCGGTGGCGATCAATCCCAGTTTCGATAAATTATCCATTTTATGAAACTTAGGATAATTTATTTCCAGATGTTTATAGGCATCAGCAAAAAAATAAGCAGGTACATCCTGTTTTGGTAAAGACAATTCCTTTCCGTTAACAAAAATGTTTTTGTTTTTTATTCTGCAATAGGATGTAATGACCAATTCCATTTTATTTAAGAAACAAAGCCGCCGCGTTACAACCACCAAATCCGGAAGCGGTTTTTAAAATTGTTTTTACCGGAACTTTTTTATGCTCATTAATGATAGTTATATTTCCGCTTACACCTTTTTCTTTAAAACCTGCTGATTTTATTAATTGATTTTCTAAAGCCGCTTCCAAAGTGAGAACAGTTTCTAAAACGCCTGCGGCACCTAAGGTATGTCCGTAATAACCTTTTAAACTGTTCACCGGAATGTCCGTTAAAGCACAACGCTCAAAAGCGATGGATTCCATTTCGTCATTATAAGGTGTTGCAGTACCATGCGCGCTGATAACATCAATTTTATAATTCTTTCCTTCTAGAGTTTCTGTAATAGCTTTAAATAATCCGTCACCGTTACGTGATGGTCCTGATATATGATTGGCATCGTTTGCAGAAGCCCCATTGACAATTTGCATACATGAAGGTGCCAAAGCATTTTTATTTTTTGTGATTAATAGTGTTGAAACTGCTTCGCCTAAATTAATTCCTTCACGCCTTGCATCGAAGGGCTGACAAGGATTTGGACTCAAAGCATTAAAAGATTTGAAACCACTTACGGTGAATTCAGTCACTAAATCGCCCCCGCAAACAATTACGTTTTCGTATTGTCCGGCCTTAATTAATCGCTGCGCTGTAATGATTGCCAATAATCCGCTGATGCAGGCGTTTGATAATACCATTGGTTTATTCGCGGCTTTAAAATAATTCCCAACAACAGAAGCCATGACCGATAAATAAGTTCTTTCTTTTGGAAAGTTATGTTTTAATGAAGCATCAAGTAAATCGATATTGCCTTTTGTAGTTGAATAAATTAAAAGTGTTTTAGGGTCAGATAAAGAAACATCGGATTGCTCTAAAACATCCTGAATGGAAAGAATACTTAATTTTTCAAGTTTGCTGAATAAAACAGAATTGTGAATTTTCCCGGAAGCTTCGTTAATTTTTTGCTCATCAATTACTGACAGACAAAATAATTCGTCCAATTTTCCTAAACGATGCGTTTTAACACCAAGTTTATTGTTGAGTAAGGAAGAATAATTTTCTTTAGTTGTAAATCCTAAAGGCGATACAATGTTATGATATGAAGTAAAAACTTCCACTCTTACATAAGAGCAATTAATTTCCGCGGAAATTAGCCTTGCGCTTTTCTAAAAATGCGGATACGCCTTCTTTAAAATCTGAAGTACCGAAACTTTTTCCGAATTCTTCAATCTCTACCTCGTAACCGTTTTGCTTATTGTTGTAGCCTGCATTAATTACTTTAATAGCGGTACGGATAGCGGTTGCTGATTTGGTAGTTATTTTCGCAGTTATTTCAAAACATTTATTCAATAATTCTTCCTGGGTTGTCACGTAATTGGTTAATCCCCATTTGTAAGCATCCTGCGCATTAATCATATCAGCCGTCACAATCATTTCAAATGCTTTTCCTTTTCCTAAAATTTGTGCTAAGCGTTGTGTTCCTCCGTAGCCGGGAATTACACCAAGACTTACTTCCGGCAATCCCATCTTTGCATTCTCACTCGCTACACGGATATGACAAGCTAATGCTAATTCCAAACCCCCGCCTAAAGCGAAACCATTTACGGCGGCGATTACAGGTTTAGAATAATTTTCGATGAAATTAAATATTTTGAAATGCCCTGTTGAACTTAATTGTTTCCCCTGCTCCACTGAATAATCTGCAAACTCAGCTATATCAGCGCCTGCCACAAATGCTTTGTTGCCTGCCCCGGTAATAATTACCGCTCTGATTTCTTTTTGATTTTCTGCTTCAACTAAAGTTTCATGAAGCGTTTCAATAGTTTCTTTATTTAGAGCATTTAATTTATCCGGGCGGTTTATAGTAATAACCAAAACGCTGTTTTTTATTTCGGTCAAAATACTTTCTGAGGTCATGATCATCTTTTTTGTTTTAAATTTCAGCAAATATAGGCGTAAATGGTAAAACCAATTAAAAAGTTATTAACCTATTAATGTGCTTATTTTCTAAATGTTAAATAGAAGATAGTTCCCTCATTTTCATTGCTTGAGAACCAGATACGTCCGCCAAAAGCGGTGATGATATTTTTAACCATTGCCAGACCTAAACCTGTGCCGTGAGATTTAGTTGTGAAATTAGGAACGAATATTTTTTCTTTCATGTTTTCAGGAATGCCGGTTCCATTATCTTTTACGATTACCAATACCATTTCGTTTTCAGAGGAAATGTTAATTTCTATTTTTCCGATTTTGTTTTCAGGAACGGATTGAACTGCGTTCTTAATTATATTATTAAACACCCGCAGACATTGATTTTTATCTGCAAGTACCATAGGATTTTCCAATTCAGATGAGAATTCAATTTGCATTTGATCGTTCTTGAACAAAACAATTGTAGACTTAATAACTTCTTTTAAATTAACCTGCTCTAAATTTACTTTAGGCATTTTTGCAAAGTTTGAAAATTCGTTGGCTATGTGTGCTAAAGTATCTATTTGTTCAATCATTGAAGCAGATACTTTTTTGAACTTTCCTTCAAAATCTTCCCCGCCCTCAATCACTACTTTCTGCAAATACTGCAGGTTTAATTTCATTGGGGTGAGCGGATTTTTAATTTCATGCGCGACTTGCTTCGCCATTTCCTGCCAGGCCCCTTCCCTTTCTGATTTTGCCAATAAAATAGCGCTTTCTTCTAATTTCACTAACATTAAATTGTATTCGTTCA
>CAZRNW010000141.1:0-8380 GCA_964601535.1 uncultured Flavobacteriaceae bacterium | reverse complement strand
TCATTACGTTCACGCACACGGTGTAAGCTGTCCATCTTATGATCGTCATCAGAGATAATTATTTTTTTATGTCCCCAGTTAAAACTGGTGCTTGAAGAATCTTTTCCAATGGTGTTGCTTTGTGATTCATCGGCGGCAATTTTAATGATTTGAGAAGAGATGGATCCCTCAGCTGAAACTTCTTTTGGTTCGCCTTTAAATTTAATTGTGCTGGCTCCTGTTGCATTAGCTACAAGTTTTTGTGAAGTGTAAACTTTCGCAGTTGATGCGCCGGAAGATGTTACATTGGCGCTACCGGCTATTAATTTGTAGGCTTTAAGCGTAGAAGCGCCACTTACATCGGCAACTAAACTTTCTGTAGTTCCTCCTAAATTCGCATTAGACGCACCACTAATGCCTGTCTTAAACTTTTTTGTATTTAAACTTAGAGCAGTAAAGCTGCTGGCACCGGTCGATTCAAGCATGAATGAATCGGTTGTAAGTTTATTGTTAATCGCAAAATTACTTGCACCCGATAAAGCAACTGAATTTAATTTGTTGCCTGTAATTCTTACGGTCACTTGCCCTTTTAATGTTCCTTTGGTTTTAATAAATAAGGTTCCATCAACAATACGGGTTTCTACATTGGCAACATCTTCTGTTTTTCCGGTTATGGCCAAACTTAAAGAGTCGGAAGTATTGTAAATGATAATTGGAGCACCTGATGCATCAATTTTTGTGTAGGTGCTTAAGTCAAGTTTTTCAGAAGTTTGTGCTTGTGAAAAAAGCGAGAGACCTAAAGCTGCAGTTAAAAGTATGTTTTTAGTTTTCATAATTTTGTTTTTTGATGATGAAGTGTGCTTTGCTCTACTTCATCAGTCTGTTTAGTAGTAAGACGAAGGTGCCTTTAAAAAAGTTACAGGATAATTTAAATTATTTTAGTCGGCGTTAAATTTATGGTTCTCTACCTTAAAATTGCCCATGGTTAAAACGTATTGCTCACTGTTTTCCTGAACGGTTTCGGTGCCCTTAGCTTTTTTAACACCTAATTTATTTAAACCGTTAAGTGCTTTCATGGCTTTACTCCAGAATCCTTTTTTCTGATTAGAAGCAAGAACAGGTTCATCTTTATCAAAAGCTTCCTCAGTAATAATGTATGACTTATTAGTGAGCTGATTTGAAACGACTTTAACTGGTTCCTCTTCCGGTGTATTTTCTTTAATAATATTAGGAGTAACTTCTTTAGGTGTATTGTCTTTATTTTCTTTTGGTGTATTACTAGTTAATAAAGGTTCATTTTCGTTTTTAGGAGCAATTTCAACGGTGTTCGAATAAGCACCCGGATTGTTGTCTATGATATTATCATTTCTTTTTTCAACGGTGTAAGATCGGGCAGAGGTATTGCTTATTAAAGCAAATGTTTTAATGGTTGAATTCCCTTTTATTTTTTCGGAATTCAAATCTGTTGTACCTAAATTTCCTTTAAACACAAACCATAAGCCAGCAATTAAGATTAATGATGCAGCCGCAGCTAACACTTCGCGTGAGAATAACCAAAGTACTTTTGTTTCTGTTTTCTTTAATGAAGCTTTGTTTTCAAAAACAATGGTTTCGTCAGCACTTATTAATGTCTTTTTGAATAATTTTAATTCAGTGGCTAAAGCCGGATTAAGATTACAGAGTGTTTCAATATTTTGCTTTTCTTCTGAGGTTAATTGATTTTCTATATAAGCTACAAATTGTTCGTCGCTTACTTTTTTGAGATTGTTTTTTCCTTCAAATGAAACTTTATCGGAATTTAATTCAACCAGCTCCATCTCATTCAAATCAATATTCAAATGCGGATGCTGTGCGGCAAAAATCTGTAAGGCAACTAAATCTTCAGTAGAAATGTTTCCTTCCATGTAATCCAGCAAAAATGCTTCGTAGTTTTCTATGTTAATTTTATTTGCCATTATATCACAACCTCCATCTTCCCTATGTAATTCTTTAAAAATGTTCTCGCCCTGAAAATATAAACCTTCACCTGACTCTCATTCAAATTTGTAATCTCACCAATCTCTGCATAATCATAACCTTCATAATCGCGCAAAAGGATAACTATTTTCTGAATCTCAGGTAATTTGTTTAGGGCTGTATTCAAAATTTCTTTTAAGTCGCTGTAATTTTTATCATGACTTAATTTATACTCATCCACTTCATTAAAGCTGCCTTGTTTTTTTGCTTTGCGTGTATAATCAATTAATGTGTGGTAACCGGCCGTGAATAAATACGACTTCGATTTTTCTGCCTGTATGTCTTCAACTTTGCGCCACATTTTTTCAAACGTATCCTGCACGATGTCGCGTGCTATGTCTTTATCACGTATATTCTTTAATATAAAACGGTATAAACCATCACTATGCTGGTCAACACAATTATTATAGTCGGCTACGGTCATTTAATTAGTAATAAGACGTTCTGTTTAAAGGAATTGTTACACTAAAAATACAATTTATCGCGGTTTTATAGACTTAAAAACCAGTTAGTTATGTTAAAAAAGCAAAAAAGCCCCGATTTCTCAGGGCTTTTAATTACTTGTAGTGAGCTTGTCGAACTATTTATTCCTGCTGTAACGCTGTTTGCGGCTTAGGCCATCAGAATTGCCATAGGATTTTTTTTCTCCTCCGCTGTCACGGCCTTTATCACCATATTTTTTATCGCCTACAGGTTTATCACCATATTTTTTTTCTCCGTAAGATTTTTTTCCTCCTCCGTCACGGTCACCGTATGATTTTTTTTCTCCGAAAGATTTTTTATCTCCGTATTTCTTTTCGCCATATTTTCTGTCGCCACCGAACTTACGGTCGCCACCACCTGAACGGCCTCCGCCAAATTTACGGTCACCACCGCCACGGCGTTCTCCGCCACCACCACCGCCACTTTCTTTGTAGCGACGCTCAGAGATTTCGAAAGAAACTTTACGGCTGTTGAATTCAATTCCTGCTTTATTTAAATTCAGGAAATTATCTACATACTTACTTTCAGTCTCGAAGAAAGAGAACGAACTTTTTACATCCACATTAAATACCATGCGCGGAGGAAGTGCTGCAGTCTCGGTTAAGAATTCTTTTAACGAATTCTGGTTAAAGCCATCCATCATTCCCATGTTAAGGAAGAAACGTTTAGTCTTGTTATTACTTTGTCCATCGCCGCCCTGATTTAAGTCAGGAGCATTTTGATAATATGCATAGAAACGGTTGAATTCTTCAGAGATAACACGCTTAATCAATTCTTCTTTACTTAAGTCTTTCAGCTCTTCGTAAATTTTCGGAAGGTATTGTTCAATGTCATCATCTTTTACTTCAACATCGTGTAATTTATGTACTAAATGGAATAATTGTTTTTCACACACTTCAGTTCCGGTAGGCACATGCGCTTTCTCGAACTTTTTATTTAAGATGCGCTCGATGTCTTTTATTCTGCCCATTTCTTTTGGAGTAGCAATGACAATCGAAATTCCCGAACGGCCTGCACGTGCTGTACGCCCACTGCGGTGTGTGTAATTTTCAACATCTTCAGGTAAATTGTAATTGATAACATGAGTAATATTATCCACATCAATACCACGGGCTGCCACATCAGTCGCAACTAACATTTGCAAGGTACGGCTGCGGAAACGCTTCATAACAAAATCACGCTGAGATTGTGATAAATCCCCGTGTAAAGCATCAGCATTATATCCGTCTTTAATTAAAGCATCAGCCACTTGTTGTGTTTCTGCTTTTGTACGGCAAAATACTAATCCAAAAATCTCCGGATAAAAATCTGCAATACGTTTTAAAGCTGCGTAACGGTCACGTTGTGATACGGAATAATATAAGTGAGTGATGTTAGTAGCTCCTTCATTACGTTTTCCGGCGGCTAATTCAACCGGACTCTTCATGTAATTTTTTGCAATACGCTCAACTTCGCGTGGCATGGTTGCACTGAACAACCAGGTGTTCTTCGTGTCCTGGGCCTGACCTAAAATCAAATCCAAATCATCTTTGAAGCCCATGTTCAGCATTTCATCAGCTTCATCCAATACAACCGTATTAATAGTTTGTAATCTTACAGCGCGGCGTTCAATTAAATCAACTAAACGTCCCGGTGTTGCTACAACAATTTGTGTACCGCGTTTAATGTCGCGGATTTGATTGTCGATGCTTGCTCCACCATAAACAGCAACAACATTTAAACCGTTAATATATTTACCAAAGTTTTTTAAGTCGTTGGTAATTTGCATACACAGTTCACGTGTTGGTGCTAAAATTAAAGCTTGTGTATCTCTGTTATTAGGATCCAATTTATTTAAAATCGGTAAACCAAAAGCCGCAGTTTTACCTGTACCGGTTTGTGCTAATGCAACAACATCGGTGCTTTTATTGGTTAATAATGGAATGGTCTGCTCCTGTATGGGAGTAGGGTTTACGTAGCCAAGATCATTAATGGCACGCATAAGGCTTTCTTGCAGCCCCAATTCTTGAAAGGTCATTTTTTAAGTTTTAAATTATACATTAACTGCTCCTCGGAATTCAACTTGCAGTTAATGCCATAAGGCGGACAAAATGCGCAGAGTTAAACTCACCTGACAGTGATTTCTGGCGCAAAGGTACATAATTAATGCTAATATCCTAATCTATTGCGATTTAGTAATGCAAAATATGGTAAACTTAGCTCTAAATTTCCTACTTTTGTGGGCGTTTTATGAAGAAGAATCATTATGCAATAATTATGGCCGGTGGTGTGGGAACACGTTTTTGGCCCATGAGTACCACTTCGCACCCAAAACAGTTCATCGATATTTTGGGAACAGGCCGCACTTTATTGCAGCAAACATACGACCGCTTAGTAAAGGTTTGTCCAAAGGATAATATTTTTGTTGTTACCAGCACATCTTATTTTGATTTAGTGCACGAACAATTACCGAAACTGCCGAAAGATATTATTTTGTGCGAACCTGCAAGAAAAAACACCGCTCCTTGTGTTGCTTATGCTTCTTATAAAATTCACAAACTAAATCCGAAAGCTATTACTGTTGTTGCGCCGAGCGATCATCTAATTACTAAAGAGGATACTTATGTAAAAGCCATAAAATCCTGTTTTGCAAAAGCGGAAGCCGAAGATTGTTTAGTTACGCTTGGAATTAAACCTTCCCGTCCGGATACCGGTTACGGTTACATTCAATACATTGATTCGAATGCAGGCGAAAAAGACAAACGCATTTTTAAAGTAAAAACTTTTACAGAAAAACCGGACCACGACATGGCCAAGTTTTTCATGGAGAGCGGCGATTTTTTATGGAACTCCGGTATTTTTATCTGGAGTACCGAAAGTATTACTAAAGCCATGGAAACGCACGACCCTGAATTGGCGAATGTGTTTAAAGAAGGCTGGGATGATTACAATACCAAGAACGAACAAAAATTTATTAATAACGCTTACAAGACCTGCAAAAATATTTCCATTGATTATTCGGTGATGGAGAAAGCAAAAAATGTTTATGTGCGTTCATCAATTATCGGCTGGAGTGATTTAGGTACCTGGGGTTCTCTTTACACCCACTTAAAACACGATGATAATAAAAATGCTATCGTAGGTAAAAACGTTTTGCAATACAATTGCAATAATTGTATAGTGCAGGTTCCAAAAAATAAACTCGTGGTATTACAGGGTTTGGAAGACTACATCGTAGTAGAGTCTGATGGCGTTCTCATGATTTGCAAAAAGCAAGACGAGCAACAAATCCGCAACTTTGTGAACGACGTGAAGGTTCAAAAGGGTGAGAATTTTGTTTAGAGTAGAATCATTCCAAACTTGAATTATGGAAAAGAGAAAGATAATATCATTAATCCTTTCGGGCGTTGGAATTTTTATCGGATATTTTCTTGTAAATCAGTTTGTATTTAAAGCGCCTAGTCTTGACGAAAAGATGATGCAGATGGCCGGAGAATTAAATAAAAATTGCCCTATTATGATTGATAAAGATACAAGATTGGATAATTCAATAGCATTGCCCGGAAATGCTTTTCTTTATAATTATACTTTAATTAATCTGACGAAGGACGAAATTGATACAGCAGTTTTTAATGCAAATCTTAGACCAACTATTTTAAATACAATTAAAACTAGCCCTGATTTGAAAGTATTTAGAGCGAATAATATTGAGATGCAGTATAATTATAAAGACAAACAAGGCGTTTTTATTTATAAATTTATTTTTCAATCTAAGGATTATAAATAACCTCCCAACTCCCAACTATTTACTCCCAACTTACCAGAATGCTACAATTCGTAGCAACACTTAACTTGTGCATGACCTAACTTAGTACTATTAATTAATACGGGTTATGGACAGGTCGGTCATGCACATGGATTTGGATTCCTTTTTTGTTTCGGTGGAGCGGCTGAATAATGCGAAACTTATTGGTAAACCCGTACTGGTGGGCGGTACAAGCGACAGAGGCGTAGTGGCATCCTGCAGTTATGAGGCACGCGCTTTTGGTATTCATTCCGCCATGCCTATGAAAATGGCGCGGCAATTATGTCCCGAAGCAGTGATTGTGCGGGGCGACCATGAACAATACAGTAAATTCTCGAATGAGGTAACAGAAATTATTCACGAAAGTGTCCCGCTCTACGAAAAAACCTCCATCGATGAGTTTTATATCGACCTCACCGGTATGGATAAATTTTTTGGTTGTTATAAACTGGCCGGCGAACTCCGTCAGAAAATAATAAAGGAAACAAAATTACCTATTTCATTCGCGCTCTCTACAAACAAAACGGTTGCAAAGGTGGGAACCGGTGAAGCAAAACCAAACGGACAAAAAGAAATTCCTGCCGGAACAGAAAAAGATTTTCTGGCGCCTTTAACTGTCAATAAAATCCCGATGGTGGGCGATAAAACCTGGCAATTGCTGCGTAACATGGGTGTGGTGTGGGTGCGTACCGTTCAGGAAATGCCGATGGAATTAATGGAGCAGGTGCTCGGACAAAACGGCATCATGATTTGGAAAAAAGCAAATGCCATTGATAATTCTCCTGTTGAACCGTATTCAGAACGGAAATCCATTTCAACCGAACGTACATTCGACCACGATACCATTGATGTAGCCAAATTAAAAGCCTTACTCATAAGCATGACGGAAAAACTGGCTTATCAATTACGTCAGGAAGAACAATTAACCGCTTGCGTTACCGTAAAAATCCGTTACTCCGATTTTAATACGTATACCATGCAGGCGCGTATTCCTTACACTTCACTCGATCATACTTTAATTGAAAAAGTGCAGGAATTATTTGATAAGCTGTATCAGAAAAGAATGCTGATACGTTTGGTGGGTGTGCGTTTCAGTCATTTAATACAGGGCAGTTACCAGTATAATTTATTTGAAGATAACAGCAAGCATTTGTTATTGCTGCAGGCCATGGATAAAATGCGGAAGCGTTACAGTGATGATTCAATTATTAAACGTGCGGTTGGTTTAGATATAACGCATCACGATTTTAATCCTTTCGGCGGCGGGAAAAAGAACATTGAAAAATCGGTGGAAGAATATTTGAAGAAGAAAGATCAATTCCGCCGCCATTAATTTTTTAAGATGTTAGTTAATTGCCATACCTATTACAGTTTTTGTTACGGCACTCTTTCCGTTGAACAATTATTGGATGAGGTGCAGGAAAAAGGCTATTCTTCTTTTGCGTTGACGGATATTAATAATACTTCCGCTTGTCTGGATACTTTGCGTTTACTGTCGAAACCCAATAAATGGAATTTAAAACCGGTAATTGGAATTGATTTCAGAAACGGAACACAGCAGCAATACATTGGCCTCGCCATTAATAATGAAGGCTTCAAAGAATTGAATGAACATCTTTCGGGCCATTTGCACAGTGGAACTCCTTTTGATGATATAGCTCCCGAATTTAATAATGCTTATATCATTTATCCTTTCAGTAATTACAAAAATCAGGCATTGCGCGGGAATGAATTTGTAGGTGTTGCTATTTCTGATTTATGGCGGCTGCCATTTTCTCCTGTAAAAAATAATATAAATAAACTGGTTGCACTGCAAACGCTTAGCTTTATAAGCAAGAAACATTATAACGCGCACCGTTTGTTGCGGGCTGTGGATACAAATACATTGCTCAGCAAATTGAAACCGGAAGAACAGGGTAGTTTAAGTGATGTGCTCTTGTCTAAAACAGAATTAATAAAAGCTTATGCCGATTTTCCGGGAATCATCAGTAATACAGAAGCTATATTAAATCAGTGTCATGTTGGTTTTGAATTCGGGAAGCTGGCCAATAAAAACAAAAAATATTTTACAGTTAACGCACACTAAGATATTCAGTTATTGCGCCGCGAATGTGCTGA
>CAZRNW010000140.1:7524-8389 GCA_964601535.1 uncultured Flavobacteriaceae bacterium | reverse complement strand
AAGAAGTCTCAGTATAAATACTGCGCGATTTAGAAAGCACAAATTTGTAAGCAGTTAGTGCTTTATCAAAAACAGCTTTACTGTAAGCGCATTCGCCAAAACAAAACTGTGCTTCTGTGATATACTTGCCATCAGGGAATTTCGTAATATAACTTTCAAATTTCGGAAGGGCATCATCACAATTAGTTTTATTGTAATAAGCATCCTTTGCTGATTCATATAAGGCTGTTTCGATTTGATTAACGGATAAAGGAGTGCCTATGGATGCAAAATATTTTTCCATCTCATCAATTTTTCCTTTGGCTTCAAATGTTTTTTTAATCATTGGTAAAACTTCACGCGCATCATCACCTTTCGGGTCTTTCTGAACTATTTTATCAAAATACATGAACGCTTTATCGTCTTCTTTCTTATTGTAATAAATCAATCCTAATCCGGCGAGTGATGGATTTACAAATGAAGACTTCGGATAATTATTCAGCACTTTCTCATAATAAACAACGGCATCATCACCGCTATTCAAATCTTTTAAATAAGTTTCTGCCATTTCAAATGTTGCAGCGCTGAGGTAATTTGATTTAGGGTAATTAGTTTCTAAATATTTTAAATCGTTTATTTTTTCCTTGTGGTTTTTTAATAAACCGTTGCACAAAGCTTTTTGATAATAACTGTAATCCACATCCACTTTATTTAAAGCTATGGCGGTTTCGTAATAATCTGCTGCCTGGTGAAAATCCCTGTTCATGAAATAGCAATCTGCTGCCCGTACATTAGCATCGGCAGTCTTGCTCATGTCAGCCCCGCTTTTATTCATGATGTATTTTCTGAATTCAATATTTGCGGCCGCGTAATCGCCCTTTTCTTT
>CAZRNW010000140.1:0-7479 GCA_964601535.1 uncultured Flavobacteriaceae bacterium | reverse complement strand
CCTAAATTGTAATGAGTTTTTTCGTACTCGTTGAGGTTTACGTTGCTTGCCTGTAATAAAAAATTTTTCCAGGTTTCAATGGCTGTTCCGTAATCTTTCCGCTGATAAGAAATTTCACCCAGCCAATAATTGGAAAGAGCATTGTAAAGTTTATCAGCGTTAATGTCTAAAGCTTTTTTAAATTGTTTTTCCGCATTAGTTAAATCTCCGTTATTAAAAAATTCCACCGCTCTGAAAAAAACCAGTTTCTCATAAGTGCCTTTTAAAATAGGGTCCTGATTTTCCAGACTCTCCATACTCTTAATAGCCCTGTCGTAATTTTTGGTGGTGGAGTAAACATTGATTAAATATTTATAGGCTTCATCTTTACGCGGAGAACCGGGATATTCTTTAATATATTTACTAAAGGCACGGACAGTTTCGTTAAAAGGACTAAAATCCAATTCGTAACTCAATTTTGCGAAGCTGTATAAAGCATCTTCTGTAATTTTTTTATCAAAATCTAAAGTATAAGCAGAATAGAATGCGTTTTTTGCTTTTGTTTTGTCGTTTGTTTTTAAATAGCAGTCCGCCAAATGATAATGTGCATTCTGGCTCATGCTGTCTTCTTTGGCAGTGGCTTTTTCTAAATAAGTAATTGCATTTGTGCAATCGTTTAATTTGTAATAGCAATAACCGATAGCATAACTCCCTTCAATATTTGAAGAGCCGATATCAGTTTTCTTTAAATAATCAAGGGCGTTCGCGTAATCTTTTAAATTATAATACGATTCGCCAATCATGCGGTTGATTTCACTTTTCTTTTGAACAGGTGTACTATCGTTCAATAAATCGGGTGCGCTTTTCACAACTTTATCATACTTTCCCTGTACAAAATAAATTTGCGTGATATAATAAGGAACAACCGAACCAAAGGTTTCATTTCCCACTAATTTAGTAAAGCCTTCAAGCGCGGTTTCATATTTCTTTTCGAGATAACATAAATGGGAATAGTAGTATAGTGCAGGATAAATGTATTTGTTATCTACATCTTTAATTTCATATAAATCTGCTTTAGCTTTCTCAGCATTTTTTGTCTCGATAAAACTGTAACCTCTTTTAAAATACAATTCCGCTAAATCTTCTTTTGCCAGAGTATAAATGTCAACTTTATCGAAATTCTTTATTGTTTCTTCGTATTTCTTTTTCCGATAACTCGATTTTCCGAGATAAAACCAGGCGCCGTTTATTTTATTGCTTTCCGGATGTGCCGTTATGAATTCCCGCATCCGCCATTCGCCATCTTTGTGAAACAATTCAATGGCAGAAGCCGCCGCGTAATATTCCGCGTCAATTTTCAGAAGCTTAACGCCTGTATTTAAACTTAAATAATCGGTAAAACTTTTTTGAGCAGCAACGAATTGCTTTTTATCAAACAAGTCGATACCCTGCTTATAAAGCAAGTCCTTATCAACATAAGAGGCAGTTTTCTGAGACTTAGCTATAACGCAAAGCAAACATAAACCCACCCAAACACCATACTTCCGTAGCGACATGAGGTAAAAAAATCAGCGTAAAAATTTGCAATAAAGTTAGGTTTGGTTTGTATGCCTTTTGTGAAGCGTAAATTCAGTTATTAACCCGTTAGTGTTGATATTGGAATAACGCGGTTTTAAAGCTTGGTTACATTAAGTGTAATTTAGTCCGTTATAAGATGAGCACGGTAATAAAATTTGAAAGGGCAACCATTTTTCAGGACGAACGTCCTGTTATTGGGAATTTGGATTTGGAGATAAAGAAAGGCGAGTTCGTCTACCTTTTAGGAAAAACAGGCAGCGGAAAGAGCAGTTTGTTAAAAACCATTTATGCTGATTTACCCTTAATGCAAGGCAGCGCAACGGTTGCGGGCTATTCGTTAAATAATCTAAAACGCAAGGATATTCCATATCTCCGCCGCAAACTAGGTATAGTTTTTCAGGATTTTCAATTATTGGGCGACCGCAACTTGTATGATAACCTGAAATTTGTGATGAAAGCAACAGGCTGGAAGGAAGAAGGTAAAATTAAAGCAAGAATTAATGAAGTTTTCAAAAAAGTAGGATTAGAGGGGAAAGAGCAGAAAATGCCTCACGAATTATCGGGTGGTGAGCAGCAGCGTGTAAGTATAGCACGCGCTTTGGTAAATGAACCCGAGTTGATTTTAGCAGATGAAGCTACAGGTAACCTGGATCCTGAAACTTCGGAGGAAATTCTTAATCTTTTAAAGAAAATCAGTGAAACGGGCAGTTCTGTTCTTTTCGCCACCCACGATATGCTGGTTTACCAAAAATTCAAATCCCGCACTCTTGTTTGTGAGAATGGGGAATTAAAGGATAAACAAGTTTAAAATCCCCAAATTCTTTTAAATTTGCCTAAGTATAAAAAATGGTATTTAGCAGCATAACCTTTTTAATTTATTTCCTGCCTGTTTTTTTACTGGCTTATCATTTAGTCCCGAATAAATTCAAGAACGCCTGCATTTTAATTTTCAGTATTGTTTTTTATGCCTGGGGCGGACCGAAATTCATTTTTGTGATTTTGGGAACAACCTTTCTTGATTTTTATTTTGTGAATGCGATGCATGGAGCCAAAACTCCGGGCGCTAAAAAGCAATGGCTGGTTTTGTCGCTGTTAATGAATGTGGGTTTGCTGTTTTATTTCAAGTACTGCAACTTTTTTATTGACAATATCAATGCTTTGGCCGGAACTGAAATTCATTGGGCTAAAATAGTTTTGCCAATCGGGATTTCGTTCTACACCTTTGAAAGCATTACCTATGTAGTAGATGTTTACCGGGGGATTCATAAACCTTTAAAGAATTTCTGGCATTATCAAACCTATATTATTTTCTTTCCGAAATTAATAGCCGGACCAATTGTGCGTTACCACGATATCGCCGACCAAATCACAAACCGTGAAAAAAATTATACCACAGATATTAAACTTAGCGGTTTTTTTATTTTTTGTTTTGGTCTGGCTAAAAAAGTAATCATCGCCAATACTTTAGGCATGCAGGCTGATGCGGTTTTTAAATTAGAGGCTTCAGAAATTGATACTGCTGCTGCCTGGGTAGGCGCAATTGCTTATACATTTCAGATTTATTTTGATTTCAGTGGTTACAGCGATATGGCTATTGGACTTGGGAAAATATGCGGTTTTAAATTACCTGAGAATTTCAAAAATCCTTATTTATCTTTTTCCATTACCGAATTCTGGCGACGCTGGCATATTACTTTAGGGGCCTGGATGAAAAACTATTTGTACATTCCTTTAGGAGGCAATAAAGTTACTCCGGCTAAACTTTACCGCAATTTGGTTGTTGTGTTTCTCCTTTCAGGATTATGGCATGGTGCGAGCTGGAATTTCGTTTTATGGGGCGCATTTCACGGCTTGTTTTTAGTGCTTGAAAGATTATTCCTTGAAGATGCTTACAAATATTTGCACACAGCAATTAAAACGGGTATGACTTTCATGATTGTTGTTACAGGCTGGGTTTTATTCAGGAATGAAAATCTGGATTATGCGCTTCATGTCATTAAAAAAATGTACGCTTTCGATTTCTTTGATGGGAAGTTTGCTTTGAATAATGATTTCTGGTTCTCATGTATTTTAGCCGTAGTGTTTTCTTTCTTCGCTTTCAATACCAAAACCCAGTCTATACAGGATAAAGTGTACGGCGAAAAATTCACCAATCAAAGCAGAAATGTTTTACTCCTTACTAGTATTTGTTTATTCTACATCTCATTAACATATATTTCAGCACTCGATTTTAATCCTTTTATTTATTTCAGGTTTTAATGGCAGGAAAAACTAAAATAATAACTAATAAAATCTGGATTGCTTATCTAGCATTGGCTTTCCCGCTGTTGTATTCCTTTATTAAAAAGGATAATAAACCAAACTTAACCGGAATTGTAATTAGCGATAAAAAACCGGAACTCAGTCAGGAAAATTGGTTTATGGGTCTTTACCAAACCGATATGGATGATTATAATAATGATCATTGGTCATTAAAAGAAATTTCTGTCCGCCTTAATAATCAGTTGTATTATAAATTTTTCAATCAGCTTCGCGTGTATCGTTTTGTAAGCGGAAAGGATAATTACGTATTTAGCGAGGCTTATATACATTCTGCCTACGGCGATGATTTCATAGGAGAAGAGAATATCAGAAGCCTTATTCAAAAAGCAAAAGTAGTACAGGATAGCTTAAAGCGCCATGGTGTTGACATGCTTTGTGTATATGCGCCGGGTAAAGGACAACACTTAAAAGAATTTATCGAAGACAAATACAAACACCCAATCAAAAACACCAATCATGATGAGTTTGTTAAGCAGAGTAAAGCTTACGGCATCAATTATCTCGATTTACAAACTTATTTCGATTTATTAAAACCAAACAGTAAATATCCTTTGTTCCCTAAATTTGGTCACCATTGGAGTTATTACGGAGAAGTTTTAGCTATTGATACGATTATCCGTCACCTTGAAGTTTTGCACGGCAAACAAATGCCTGAAATTGGCTGGGAAAATGTTGTTGTGGTGGATACAGCGCAGAGCAGGGATGCCGATGTTTTAAAAAGCATGAATCTTTATAAAAATCCTGAACAGAATATGAAACTCGCGTATCAGGAAATAATGTTTGAGAATGATACCACTAAAAACACAACACGCGTTTTAAGTATAGGCGACAGTTACTGGTACGGTGCTTTGTTTAAAGCCATCCCAACGAATTGTATGGGGGGCGGACAATTCTGGTATTATTACAATAAAGTAATTCCGCCGCCGGTGCAGGGACAAAACATTGAAGCCTGGGAATTAAATTTGAAAGAAGAAATAGAGCAGAACAATAATGTGGTGATGCTTGTTTATTCGGATGGGAATCTTGGAGCTTTCGGAAATTCATTTATTCAGGATGCTTATGAGATGTACACATCTCCTCAAACTTATTGGAAGCGTATGGAAAAACATCATGCCATACAAACTTACGCCAAGCAAATCCGTAACCAGCCTTTATTGCTAAAAAAAGCCACCGCAAAATCTAACGAGCTGCAAATTCCATTAGATTCGGCTATTAAATTAGATGCGATGAAAATGAGTGGGGTGAAATAATGAAAAAAAGAGTCATCATAATTCTTTTAATTATTATCGCTGTCTTTGCATCCTATAAAATAATTAAGAGAATAAATTTGAATTTTGACTATGAAGTGGGACAGCATATTGATAGCTTAAATAATGTGATTGTTTTTTATAATGGGGGTGTTGATAATAGTTGTGGTAGAAATACTTCAAATGATAATTATAACATAGGGATAAAATATCAATGTGTCGAATTTGTAAAAAGATACTACTATGAATATTTAGATCATAAAATGCCTGATCCTTATGGAAACGCTAAAGATTTTTTTGATAAGGAAATTAAAGATGGAGAATTGAATTCAAAAAGAAACTTGCTCCAATTTACGAATGGGAGCAAATCAAAGCCTGAACTCAATGATTTAATTATTTTTTCGGCTTCAACCTTCAATAAATATGGGCACGTTGCCATAATTTCAAAGGTAAGCGATAATGAAATCGAAATTATCCAACAGAATCCAGGGCCTTTCGGAAAATCAAGAGAAGCATTTAAATTAAGTTGTATAAGCAATAAATGGATAATCGAGAATGATAGGGTCTTAGGGTGGTTAAGAAAGAACCAAATAGATTAGTTAAACGACTGTATCTCGTTCAAAACTCCCCCAATTTTCGTTAGCGGAACTATCCCAAATATTGTTACATTTACTCTCCCAAATCATCAATATGAAGTTTAAGAAATCACTCCTTGTCTTTAGTTTAATTTTTGTAACATTTATCAGTATTGCCGATGAAGGCATGTGGCTGCCTCAATTATTAAATGCGCTTACCATTAAAGACATGCAAAAGAACGGCTGTAAGTTAACAGCGGAGCAAATCTATAGTGTAAACAAATCGAGCTTAAAAGATGCTATCGTTCAGTTTGGGGGAGGTTGTACGGCTGAGATTATTTCGGGAGAAGGTTTGATATTAACGAATCACCATTGCGGTTATGGTGCAATAACTATGCACAGTACGGTTGAGAAAGATTATTTGAGAAATGGTTTTTGGGCGATGAATAAGCAGGAAGAAATTTATACACCAAGTTTAACTGTCACTTTCATAAACCGAATTGATGATGTCACCGCAAAAGTAATGGCGAATGTAAACGCCAACTATTCTGAAATACAAAAAGACTCCGTTATAAAAGCAAACATAAAAGTTATTGAAGCCGCAGCTACAAAAGATACCCATTACGGTGCTTTCGTTCGTCCGTTTTTTTATGGTAACGAATATTATTTATTTATTACCGAAACTTTCCGGGATGTTCGTTTAGTTGGTGCACCGCCTGAGCACATTGGTAAATTTGGTGGTGAAACCGACAACTGGATGTGGCCGCGCCATAATGCGGATTTTTCTTTGTTCAGGATTTATGCAGGCAAGGATGGTAAGCCGGCGGAATATTCGAAAGACAATGTGCCTTACAAACCAAAACATTTTTTACCCATCAACATTAAAGGCGTAAACAAAGGTGATTTTACGATGGTTTATGGTTTTCCCGGTCGGACACAGGAATATTTAACTTCTTACGCGGTTGAGATGCTGGTGAACGAAACAAATCCCCGCCGCGTTGATTTGCGCGCAAAGCGTTTAAGTATTTTGGAAGAGACCATGCGGAAAGGTCCGCAGTTTAAATTAATGTACGCGAATGCTTATGCCGGTATTGCTAATTATCATAAAAAATGGTATGGTGAAATGTTAGGTTTAAAAAAATACAACGCAATTGAAAAGAAAAAGGATTTTGAAAAGAAATTTTTGGAAACCGCAAATGCCAATCCTGCTTATAAAGAGAAATACAATAACATGTTCAATCAGTTTCAGAAATTGTATTCGGAGTATTCTGCTTTAAATAAACAGGTGGATTATTATCAGGAGTGTTTATTGGGAATCGACGGCATGAGGTATTGTATGAATTACCCGAACATATTTGCAGAATTGAAAAAGAAACAGGCCGGAAAGGAAAATAAATTCGATAACCTCATCGCCAACATCAAAAAATCCATTCCATTCAAAAACATGGACAAGGAAACCGACAAAAAACTATTTATCGCAATGATGGGAGAATATGTTAAGAATATAGATAAATCAACACGTCCGTACTTTCTCGATTCATTAATTCAGGCCCACAATAACAATATTGATGCGTTAGCTAAGTACTTATATGAAAATTCCAGTTTTATTGATAACGACAAAGCTAAAGTAATGCAGGAGAATTTTGAGAAGGACGCTGCGGTATATGAGCGCGATCCTTTTTATAAATTAGCTACAACAACAGCTAAGTATTATCAGACTACTGTTCTTCCACAAGCTAATTTTGATGAATTGCAAATTACTGAATTGCAAAAAGAAT
>CAZRNW010000139.1:0-8421 GCA_964601535.1 uncultured Flavobacteriaceae bacterium | reverse complement strand
GGTCGCAAAGCTGGTCGCACCAAATTTCTCTCCGCCATTCAGGAAAAACTCATCAAAAGAATGGATGATCAAGACGAACGTTAGTTGTACCGTATAGGGTTTTCTTTCAAGGTATCTAATTTTACTTTCGTTTAAGTTCAGAACAGTCTTAATCAATCCGTAAAACACCTAACACTATTTCTTCCCCTATGCGGTGTACCTACTGAAATAAAAACCTAACAAGGTTTCATTTTTGTGGCCTAAACATTTTTCTAAACGTATGGCAGTCGATATTGTAACAAAATCCGACTTAATTGAGTTCAAAGCATCGCTCATTAAGGAATTAACCGAACTATTCGGTTCACGCAAACCAAAAGAGCAACGCGAGTGGCTAAAAACCTACGAGGTAATGGCCTTACTCGATATTTCAAAAAGTACTCTTCACCAATTGCGCATTAACGGTACGTTAGCGTTCACGCGTATTGGTCATTGTGTGTATTACAAATACGCCGATATCACAATGCTGATGGAGAAAAACAAAACTCAGTTTCCGCCACTAAAAGGTGTAAAAGGTCGTAACCGTTACTCGCAGCCATGATGGAGAAAACAAATTACATCATCCATTTAAATAAGGCATTTGAATTCATTTGCAACGATCAGCGCTTAACGCCGTTTCATGTCAGCCTGTATTTTGGCTTGTTCCAATACTGGAACATTGCAAAGTTTCGTAATCCTATTTCAATAAGCAGAGACGAAATGATGCGCGCCGCTAAAATCGGTTCCGTCAATACATACATCCGGTGCATAAAGGAACTGGATGCCTGGCAGTACATAAAATACTCTCCCTCCTTCAATCCTCAAAAAGGATCACTCGTTCACCTGTACAATTTTGATAAAGCAACCAATAAACCTAGAAATAATGACACTGATATATCTGCTAATAACGGCAATAAGAAAACTATTAAGAAAGCTCCTGATAAAACTAATGAAACGCAGTTGAGCCCTTCTATAAACAGTTCAAACAAAACAAATAAACTAAAACAGAGTAAACACCATGACCACACACGATCAAAAAAAACTAAGAAATCTTCTTCTTCTCATCGTAGGAAAACTACTACAGGAGGAAAGAAAAGAAACCAAAGGTTCGAGGACACAACTAAAAATAAAAACAACTCGTCCTCAAAAAAAGTTGCGCCAAAAAAAGAAAGCGTGTCATCCCGAGCGGAGCCGAGGGACGAGCAAATCACAAAATATTTCGCTGAGAAAAAATGGCCACCACTTGAAGCTGAAAAGTTCTTCAATTACTATTCGAGTAACGGTTGGCTTGTAGGAGGCAAAACTCCAATGAAAAACTGGAAAGCCGCAGCGCAGAACTGGATGCTGAACTCACAAAAATTCAGTTGGACCGCCAAATCACCGGCTCCCGGAAATCTTAACGCAACAACAGATAAAAATTATAATGAACCACTATGATTACGAACAAGCCCGCGCGGCAATAGAAAAACGAGGACAAGAACTTTTTCCCAACTTCAAACTTTACCCCGAAGATAAAGTCATCGTTCAAAAATTGCTGTGTTACTTTCTGCAAGATGAAAAACAAGCAGCAGAACTCGGTATAAATTTAAACAAGGGTATTTTGGTCAGTGGTCCTGTAGGTTGCGGTAAATCCTCACTCATATCATTAATGCGTTTTCTGCAGCAGCAAAACAAGCGCTTTATAGTAAAATCATGTCGTGATGTTTCATTTGAATTCATCCAAAACGGTTACGAAGTCATTCACCGGTATAGCCACCGCAGTTTTTACAACCATGAACCCCAAACCTATTGCTTCGACGATCTCGGAACCGAAAACAACTTAAAATTCTTCGGCAACGAGTGCAATATCATGGCCGAAGTCCTTCTAAGCCGTTACGATTTATTTGTTTCCCGGAACCTCGTCACACATTTAACCACCAATCTTTCTGCTTCTGAAATAGAAGCTGCTTACGGCAACCGTGTTCGTTCCCGCATGCGCGAGCTCTTTAATTTGATTGCATTCGATAAAACCACCAAAGACAAGCGTAAATAAATTCAGGAAAATATAAAATAAAATGACCATAAGATCGTTAATTATCTATATGAAGTATACCATTATAAACTTCTCTATACTTGCCCTTTGCTGTTACATTTTAATTGGCTGTGGTAAAGAACGAACCTGTATTTGTAAAGATTCTTTAGGTAACGTATTAGACAAAACACACACTTACAAAATAAAACCGCGTGCAGAAAAGTATTGTAAACAAAGAGAAGAAGGCTATAATAGTTCATGGGGCGCTTCATGTGTCCTACAATAATGAATTTTAAACAACCGTGTCCGCTCCCGCATGAGGGAGCTTTTTAATCTAATTGCCTTCGATAAAGCAGCAAAAGATAAAAGAAAGTAGCTCTTGGTTACTACCGTTCCCCAAATTTTTGGCACAATAAAATTAATTCTTATGTGTCAGATATATAAGTGAAAAAGGACGTTATGTCAGCTATCATTTTACACAGACACTATGTCATTTTCAATCTAAAGGCTAGGTAAACAAGGCTGAATTCATTAAAAAGACATCAAAAGATGCAGAACTATATTTTCAATGAGCGAAGCTCATTTAACCAATGAGCGAAAAATGAAACGCTTTTGTAATATGAACGTATTCTTTTAGGTTGCCACCCAGAAAACATCGCTTAAGGCTGGAAAAGACGGCTTGGCATTATTGTTGTTTAACAGATTATAACAAAAAACTTAATTAATTGCATGAAAAACATCTACAACCCGTCCTACTATCAAATTCTCGAGGTAGCGACAACAGCAACACCTGAAGAAATTAAGTCAGCATACCGTAAACTAATGAAGCTTTACCATGAAGACAAAAACCAGGACGATCCAACCGCAAAAGTAAGAAGTCAGGAAATAAATGAAGCGAACGAGATACTTTCGAATCCGGATAAACGCATACAATACGATATTGGCTTACAAGCCTTCCTTAAGGCAGCTGAAGAGCGTATAAAACGTCACCGTGATGCTCAAACTCAAAGAAAAAGTAGGTCATATAATCCGCAGTTCAATTTTGGCGCTGTAGTGGTGGTATTAATAATAATATTCGGTTTGTTTGCCTTGGCAACGTCTGATGATAACTCTAAAATTAGCTAAAAATGAATTTTGATAAGGATACAAATGCCTTCATAAATAATTATGTTAAGGCTTTAAACGAAAACAACGCTGTGGTTTTTGCAGGTGCAGGAATGTCAACTTCTACAGGTTTATTTAATTGGAAGGATCTTTTGAAACCAATTGCTGAGAGATTGGACTTAGATATTGAAGATGAAGTTCACGACCTTCCTGCGTTAGCTCAGTTTTTTGTGGATGATCAAGGCGATGTGCGCGGAGAATTAAATCAGATTTTGGTTGATCAGTATGGTAAAATGGGCATTAAGCCGACAGAGAATCACGAGATCCTCGCCAGGCTACCAATTAGCATTTACTGGACAACCAACTATGATAAATTAATTGAGGATGCATTAAAAAAGCAAGGAAAAACCCCTGACGTTAAAAAGGATAATGCCGATCTCTCCGTTAACTTTCCAAAACGTGACGCAATTGTATATAAAATGCATGGCGACATTGATACTGTTTCTCAAACGGTTTTAACAAAACATGAGTACGAAGATTATAACGTTCACAGAGAATTGTTCAGCAACGCATTCAAAAGTGATTATGTAGCAAGAACTTTTCTATTCCTGGGTTTCAGTTTCACAGACCCAAACTTAGCGTATTTAATTAGTCGTATTCGCACTTCGTTAGGAAAAAATGTAAAGCCAGACTATTTTTTTATGAAAATAGATTCAGATCCAAAAACACAAAAGCGTCAGCAAGTTCGAGCAAATTCGCTAAAGCGCTACGGATTAAATGTTGTTTGGATTAAGGATTATCCAGAGATCACTGAAATTCTTAAAGAAATTGAGGTACGCTATTTACGTAGTACGATTTTGGTTTCAGGCAGTGCTGAAACCTATGATCCATACGGAAGAGATAAAGCCGTTGAATTATTACATGAACTTAGTAAAGTAATTTCTTCAAAAGGATATAAAATTCTTTCAGGCTTTGGCTTAGGTGTTGGTAGCGCTATTATTAATGGAGTACTCGATAATATGAAGTCCGAGCGCAATCAGAACATGGACAACTATCTTATCATGCGCCCTTTTCCTCAATTTGAAACTGGAGGTAAAAAATTAAAGGAATTATGGACCGAATACCGCCATAGCTTTATCCCACTTGCAGGCATTGCAATTTTTGTGTTTGGAAACAAAACGGAAGGCGGAACCATTGTTCCTGCCGGAGGAGTACAGGAAGAATTTGATATCGCTATTAAGAATGGATTAAAACCGATTCCAATTGGTGCAACGGGATTCAAAGCAAAAGAACTTTGGGAACTCGTTTACAAAGATTTCGATAAATACTTTCCTGACAACGAGGATATTAAAAAAGAGTTTGAAAAGCTTGGTGATACAGCGCTTACAAATACTGAATTAATAAAAACAACAATTAATATAATTAACAGTTTGAATAAAAAATAAAATGGCAAATAAAATATTCGTTTCATATAAGTATTCTGATTCTAAAGTTTTGGCTTTACCGGGTAATGATGAAACAACTGCAAGACATTATGTTGATGAAATTCAAGCACTAATAACCGAAGAAGATCATATCTTCAAAGGTGAGGATGATGGTCAGAGTTTAGAGGATTTGGCTGACTCGACTATCGCTTCAATACTTGGAGATAAAATCTTTGACAGTACAATTACGATTGTTTTAGTTTCAAAAGGGATGAAAGAATCTTCACATGAACGTGAACAGTGGATGCCTTGGGAAATATCTTACTCACTACGAATTCAATCACGAGCGGAGAAAACAAGTAAGACCAATGGTGTTCTAGCGGTTATATTACCTGATGAAAATGGAAGTTACGATTATTTTAAAACGTATAATCAAGCTTGTAAGAGTTGGACCATTAACACAGATTTTCTTTTTCCAATTATGGCTAAAAATATGTTTAATAAGAAAGATCAGGAAACTGATGTAACTGAATGTAACGGCACTAAACTACATAGCAATAGGCCTCACTATATACATCATGTAAATTGGGAAAAATTCATTGGTGATGTGAATGGTCAAATAAAAATTTCGGATGAAATTCGGCAAAACCAAAACACTTACGATATAACTAAAAATATAAACTAAATAAATATGGCAAGAAAATCATTTTTCAGCTTTCATTACGAAAATGACGTATGGAGAGCAAATCAAGTAAGAAATAGTTGGGTAACAAAAGAAGATAGAGAAGCAGCCGGTTTTGTTGACTCCGCTGCTTTCGAAGAAGTAAAAAAAGGTGGGGATGCTGCAATTAAAAAATGGATCGACGCTCAGCTTAGCGGTACTTCCGTAACCGTTGTGTTAATAGGAACAGACACAAGTAATCGTGAGTATGTAAAGTACGAGCTGCAAAAAAGTTACGAAAAGGGAAATGGTATGCTTGGGATATACATTCACCAGTTAAAAGATCAAAAAGGTAATACTTCAGTAAAAGGCACAAATACTTTTGGTGAAATTGGTAAAGATTCATCTGGTAAATCAGTTTATTTTAGCGTAGATTATCCTACTTACGATTGGGTTGATGACGACGGATATAAAAACATGGGTACTTGGATTGAGGCAGCAGCAAAAAAAGCAGGAAGATAATGAAGAAGGTTTACAATCATCCGTATAACATGGTCTATGTTCAATGTCTGGAATCAGCGAACAGAAATGAATTTGATATTAAAAAGGAAAATATTTCCACTGGTAAAATTGAATTTAAGGTTGGTTGGTCATTAGTATCATTCGGTGAGAAATTTATTATTACGATTATAGAAGAAGAACCGAAAAAAACCTCCGTTACCGTCACTTCTGCCGCATCCGTTAGCTTACAGATAATTGATTGGGGAAAGAATTCCGATAACATTAAAGAGTTTTATCAAACACTAAATGAAATATTAAAATGAGACTATTTTTTCAATGTGCATGTGGGAGTAAAATACATTTACAATCTGGCGCTGCAACAAGAAATGAGCTTTACGCAACTTACGGACCAGACATTAATGTGAACTGTCCTATTTGCAGAAATTCTGTACTTGTACCGGTTAACGGTGTGTGGGCTGAATCTAAATACGATTATGCCCCTGTTCCTGGGGTTGCAGCAGGCGCTTTAGCAGGGGTAATTGCAGGACCGATCGGTATGATAATCGGTGGTGTCGCGGGGGGCATTACTGGCAATTCGATACGAGTGAAAGATCAAAAGGCAACTAACAGATTTAATAATTCATACCTCTAATTTATGCCAAGAAACGTTTTTTTTAGTTTTTACTACGAAGAGGATATAATCCGGGTTTCGCAGGTGCGCAACTCAAGTGTGTTCCAAAAAGGAGAAGTTGAACCATTCTTAGATAAAGTAGAATGGGAAGCGATAAAGCAGGACGACGCTAAGATTATTAACTGGATCGAAAAACAAATGTCTGGTACATCTGTTTTAGTTGTACTGATTGGCGCTAACACATATAACCGAAAGTGGGTGCGTTATGAAATAATTAAAGCACATCGAGAAAATCGAGGGATCGTAGGTATTCATATCCATCAAATAAAAAATTTCCAAAGTGAAACCAGTACTAAAGGAATTAATCCTCTTAGTCAAATTTATGACGATATTGATGGTAAAGAAGTTTGTTTTGATGAACTCTACGATACTTACGACTGGATTGATGATGATGGTCGTGAAAACATGCGGACTTGGATTGAACAAGCTGCTGTAGATGTTGGTAGATAAAAGATCAAAAAATGTGTAAAAATGTTTAGGGGATTTAAAATAGATGTGGGTCTTACAAAAGAGGAGTATCCTAAATCGTATGATCTTGGCCTTAAAAATTATAATAGTAATTTACTTTCCGTTAGGCCCGCGTTATCAGAATTTATTCGGCAGGACAATTCTTTAGATGGATCAGCAATTCAGAGTGAGTGGTTTCCGCAAATAGATGCAGATGTTTTTTTGTCGCATTCCCATAATGATTTAGAAACCGCAATTATAGTTTCTGGTTGGTTAGAAAAGCACTTAGGACTCACATCATTCATTGATTCGACTGTATGGGGTTATTGTGATCAGCTTTTACGAGAACTCGATAATGATTATTGCCTGATGCCAAACAATTTATATAACTATCAATTGCGTAATAAATCGACAGCTCATGTTCACATGATGCTGTCTACTGCTCTTGATAGATAAGACAGAATGTATGTTCTTTCTGAACACTCCTAATACCTTAACTTCTTTTAATGGCACTCAACAAACATTTTCCCCATGGATATATTCAGAAATTACAGCAACGCAAGTGTTGCGGCAAAGACTTCCTAAACGTAAACTGATTTTAGAAGAGCATGGTTTTAGTGGAGATTCAATAGGTCATTTAGAAAAAGCTATGAAAATTACATATAATCTTGATTTTACTCATTTAAATAGTATTAAGGGTACGGATTTGGGAAATTGGAAAGATAAATGGGATAAAAATGAACATTCTTTAGATCTTTTATATAGAATGTTTAAACCGAAAAAAGTTTCACTTTGATAAAAATTATGAATGATGTTGGTCAAAAAATAATTGATTTCTCAAATCTATATTTTACCGAAACGCGTAGGGTTTTACAAAATGGTGGTTTTGATATAACGCCTGATCAAGAGTCAGAAACATTTGTATTTCATCTTCTTGATAAAGTGATGGAAAACTATTACGCTGTTGGAGAATTAATCCGTCAAAGTGAACAAACGCATCTATCATTCTTAAAAAATCCAATGTACCTCGTTCTTCGTGGAGTTCTTTCTGATGTTATCATAATTGTATGGTTATTTCATAAGGATGAGGACATAAAAGATATTGAATCAATTGAAGAAAAAATAAAGAAAGTAAAAAGAGACCATATTCGATTTCATTTATCATATATGCAACAAAGGGAGCTGTTTAAACTACTGCCTAAGGATGAAAAAACATTCGACCTAAATACTATTAATACTAAGTTTAAGAATCTACTTCTTGAAGAAATTAAATCTGATCTAAATATTAAATCTTTTCCTCAAGGTGTTTCAATTTCGCAAATGCTTGACGAAAACACCAAAAAGAATCCTGTACTGGTTAAGGCGCACTATTGTTATTTTCTATTGTCTAAAGTCGAACATACGGGTGCTTTCACAAAAATGATTCTCGAAAAATCATATGGAAAAGAAAACCCTATGGATGGTTTTATTGAAGATTCACTAAGGGCAATTGATGCAACTGTCAGAACTCTGATTCCAATGTACTTTAAAGAAGAAGCCTACCTAAAAAATATTTCCGAATTCAAAT
>CAZRNW010000138.1:0-8430 GCA_964601535.1 uncultured Flavobacteriaceae bacterium | reverse complement strand
TTTCCTGGTTGATTCCGCCAGTGTATAACGTTTTTCTGAAGTTAAATCGAAGCGTTTGAAATAAAAAGATAAAACAAAATTGGCAAGAATAACAATAGCAGCAAGCATCACAAAGTTAAGAATGTCTTTGCGCTTATTACTTGTGGTATGTTTTTTTTCTTTTACCATTTCCGGCTTTGCAATACCAGTTTTGTGGAAATATTAAACAGTGCGATTAAACTTACAAAATACAACATGTCCCGCGTATCGATAACACCGCGGCTCATGCTGACATAATGGTGGTTAATTCCTAATGATTTTATAAATGCATCATGCTTCCCGAAAAGTCCGGAAGCAGCAATGAATTCGAAACCTGTATAACAAAAGAAACAAAGCAATAAGGCCATAATAAATGCAATAACCTGATTTTCCGCAACTGCGGAAGCAAAGACACCAACAGAAACAAATCCTGCTCCCAAAAACAGTAATCCGATGTAAGAACCCCACATGCCGCCGGTATCAATGCCAATACGATGATCAGCTGCCAGTTTATTTACAGTATAATAATAAATTAATGTTGGCAGTAATGAAACAACAACAAGTGTAAATCCTGCCAGATATTTTGCGATTACAATTTGTAAATCTGTTAAAGGGCGGGTTAATAATAATTCAATGGTGCCGGTTTTTTTCTCTTCGGAAAAAGTACGCATGGTGATGGCCGGAATTAAAAATAAATAAACCCACGGAGCTAAAACAAACAATGGGTCGATGTTAGCAAAACCGTTTTCTAAAACATTAGTGCCTGTACTTTCACTGGGAATTAAAAACATAAAGGCCCCAATCAGTGTAATAAAAACACCAATGGCCACATAACCAATCAGCGAACTCAAGAAGCTGCGGATTTCTTTTATGTAGAGCGTGAACATTTATGCAAAAATAACATTATAGCGATGAATCCTGAACAAGGTTATGATTTATTTAACACATTTTTATTCAGCAAAAATAAGGGTTCTTCCAATATATCATGCGCGCCTTGGTAATGAATAGAATTCGGTTTTATGCCATTCTTATCCAAAATCTCTAACTGTTCTATCCTTCGTTTATCTGACAAAAATTCGTCCTTATCACCGGCCACATAATGCCATTTCAAGCCTCTTAGTTTTTGTACGTCTTGCTCCCAATCCATATCCGGCGGAATCACACTTCCCCACACAATTAAATTATCAATTTTGTTTCTGGTATGGGCCGCCCATCGGCAAATAGTTGCGCCGCCCTGAGAAAAACCCAATGCGTTTACTGTTACTTTTTTATCGAGCGGTTTAATGTAATTCTCATAAACCAAATCTAAATACATACAATAATCAACAATATCTTTTTCACGCTCTTCCCTTGTCATCCAACTCGCACCGATTTTTCCGCTGAAACCGTTTAAATAATAACGGTGCAATCCTTCCGGGACAATAAATAAATTTTCATTCCCGAATAATTTTTCGAATTTGCTAATGAAGAAAGTGGAGAGTTGTCCGTACCCGTGCGCAATCAACCAAACCGATTTTAAATCAGGATTGTTGGTTCCTTCAATAACGACACGCGCCGTTTTCTGAACTTTCAAATAATCTATCATTCTTCGTCGGCTTCACCGCTAAATAAAGTATCGGCATCAATGGCCTGGTAAATTTTATAAGTTTGATAAGCAGTTCTGTTTAACTGATTACTCAATACCACAATGGTAATTTTATCACTTAGGCGGCGGTGAAAAGCAGTTCTGTAGCCATGCCACCATCCATTGTGAAATACTTCTTTTTTGCGGTCGTCTTTAAAATCTTTCATGCGCCAGCCTAAACCATAATTGCTTAATTTTTTTTCGCGGCTTAAAGCAGTGTACGCGAGTGCCTGCGTTTCGGGATTTAATAATTTTCCCTGATACAAAGCCTCGCTGAATAAAAACATATCGTATGGTGTTGAATAAATACTTTTATCTCCCACAACATAATCCGCCGCTTCGGGTTCAATTATTTTCCACCGGTGATCATAAGGTTTTGAAATCGATTTCTCGAAAACATCCAGACTCAAAATTGTTCCCGAATGCCGCATACCCAGCGGTAAAAATATTTCTTCACGTAAAAAATTCGAGAATGTTTTCTTGGAGACTTTTTCTATTAGCAAAGCAAGTAAAGCGTAATTGGTATTGCAGTAATTAAAGGCACGGTTGGGTTGTAAATAAAGTCCGGGCCTTTTTTCTACCATCAATTGTAAAACTTCACGGTTGGTGAGAATCCTGTCTTGTCTGGTAACAATATCATTCAGAAAATATAAATAGTTCGGTAAACCGGATCGGTGCGATAATAAATGCTTGACAGTGATTTTATCGTAGGGAAATTCAGGAAAATAAGAAGCAAAAGTATCATCCAGTTTTATCAAACCTTTTTCTATTAATAACATCACGGCTGTTGCGGTTATTACTTTTGAAACGGATGCTAACTGGAATGAAGTTGTATCAGTTAAGGGAACATTATTTCTCTTATCCGCAAAACCAAAAGCTTTGTGATAAATAATTTCCGCATCCTTTGCCACTATTACAGAACCATTGAAACCATTTACACCTACCATTTTTGCAAATAGTGTGTCCAGACGGAAAGCAACATCCCTGTACTTTGCTGAAACAACTTTCGAAATAACCGGTGCTTCAGGTCTTGAAAAACCAAGCATGCCATATTCAGAGTTGGATTGTCCGCAACTGAAGCAGATTAAGCAAAATGTTATGAAGAAAAGTTTACGCATTGGGAGATTTAAAGATTTGAAGATTCAAAATTCAAAGATTTAATTATTGGTTTCGTATTTTGCTGGTATCTATGCTTAATATTCTTATACTTATTTCTTACTCCTTATACTAATTCTGCAATCTAAATTCTTAATTCCTGACTGCCTCCTGCTCTCTGCCTACTTTTTTACTTTCCTCACCGGTTCATCATCATCTTTGTATTTATCGTAATCCAGTTTATTGCCCCAATAATTCATCTGCTGCTTTATCCATTCTTTACGTTTGCCAATGTAATTAGTTGCAGGATTCGCTTTATAACGTAACGGACTGGGCAGAATGGCAGCAATGGCGGCCGCTTCATCTTTAGTGAGTTTGCTCGCTTTTTTATTGAACCAATGTTGTGCTGCAGCTTCTGCACCATAAACGCCATCACCCATTTCAATGCTGTTTAAATACACTTCCATAATGCGTTCTTTATTCCAGAACATTTCAATCAATAAGGTAAACCACACTTCAAAAGCTTTACGGATATAACTTCTCCCAGGCCATAAAAAAACATTTTTAGCTGTTTGCTGGGTGATGGTACTAGCTCCCCGCATGTGCTTACCCTGTTCATTCTCCTTCATGGCTTTTTGAATGGCACCCCAATCGAAACCAAAATGTTTTAAATAGTTTTGGTCCTCGCTGCAAACCACAGCCAATTGTAACTTTGGTGTGATTTCTTCAAATGGAACCCAATCGTGTTCCATGTGCAATTTTTTGCCGTCCATTTTTTGCTCAACGCAGCGAATCATCATCAAAGGGGTAATAGGGACAGGCACCCATCGGAACAGAATTACAGACAATATGGAGGTGACCACGAAGCAAACGATGGCTTTCCATATGAAATTGAGTATTTTCCTAAGGATAATCATGCCCAAAACACAAATCTATTCGTAATTTTGTACCGAAAACACCCTCTGTCAAGAATCAATTAACCGTGTGTTTTTAATTTCTTTATGCAGAAAAAGTGGATATACACCCTTTTAGCCCTCTTTGCGGGACTGATAATACTGTTTTATTACAATAAATATAAAGTGGCCCCTAAAATCGACCTCACTAAATTAGAAATTGTAACAGAGGATGAGCAGCCTTTTAATATGGCTCAACTAAAAGGAAAAAAATTAATTGTTTCGTTTTACGCGAGCTGGTGCGGCAATTGTATTCAGGAATTGCGTGCAATAAATAAAATAAAAAATACAGAGTTAAACGGCATAGAGGTAATTTGCTTAACTGATGAGCCTATTGAAAAATTATTGGAGTTTAAAGAGAGAACTGGTTATCCTTATACTTTTTTAAAACTTACAAAGCAATTTGGCGAAATCAATATTTACTCAATTCCAGTCACCTATATCGTGAATGAAAAACTGGAAGTGGTTGAAGAATATTTAGGCTATATTGATTGGGAAGATCCCTCAACAATCAATTATATTAAGGGATTATATTAATGCGGGTCTCTCGAAATCGCAGGTTTTCCCATTAATTTTTCTTTTTTGGGCGGATTTTTTGGTTCGTTGTTTGGAACTGCATGATCCGATAAATTCTGGATATTATCGTTTAAATGCGCATCAGGAATGTAACGCGGACCTCCCATTGTGTGATTAATGTTTACAGGAATAACTTTGATAGTATCTTTCACTACCTTTTTCTTTTTGATTGTATCTTTTGGTGCAATGTAAGCTACTTCGCCTTTCATCATTAAATGTTCAGGATGTTTGTTGACTTGTGCATTTCCGAATAAACTAAATCCAAAAACAAAAAATGCAATCACTGCAGCTTTCTGAAAATATTTCCATCCTCTGAACTGTTTGAAGAAATGTTCGAAACTGATTTCTTCCAATTGCTCTTCTTTAAAACGACCACATACCGATTCTGTTTTGGGCAATTCAGAAAAAAAGTTTTTTATCTCATCAACTGTTTTTATGCTGAAGTCAATCACCGTTTTTTGGCAAGACAAACAAAATGCGCCTTTTTCGTTGGGCGACATTGCGTCCCAATTTTCGTGGCAAGGGTTATCGATTACAATTTTCATAATTCCTTTGTTTATAATGAAGCGTACTTGTTCTGCTTCATTTGTTTTATATTGAGATGGGATTTTAATCTGAATCCATATTTTTTTTACCACAATATATTGACTATCAATATTTTATAATTAATGACGGTTGTCTTCAATCATTACATCACCCATCAGCATTGGTGGCTCTTTTTTTACTTTTTCTTTTTTAGGTTTTTCATTTACCACGTTTACTTTACCTTTTATTGGAGGTTTTACATGCGTTGTATCTTTTGTACAATTCACTTTTGCTGTATCAGGGCGGACATACGCTACTTTTCCCATTTTTATTTCAGGACGTTCAGGTCGGTTTTGTGCGCAGCCAAATAAACTCATTCCGAAATCGAAAAACATAATCACTGCAGCTTTTTGAAAATAATGCCATTTAGTAAAACGGTTGTGAAAATGATCGAAGGTCATATCCGTTAACTGATCTTCTTCAAAACGACCGCATACTGATTCTGTTTCCGGAACCGATTGAAAGAAGTCCTTAATTTCGGTGACTGTTTTCTTACTAAAATCAACTACAGTCTTTTGGCAAGACAAACAGAAAGCGCCTTTTTCATTGGGTGTCATTGCATCCCAATTTTCGTGGCAGGGGTTATTAATTGATAGTTTCATAAGCTTGTTTTATATTGAGATGCGGGCTTTAAACAATTTCCATAAAATTTCTCGCGGAGACGCAAAGACGCAGAGATTTAATCGCAAAGAAGGCGCAAAGTTGTTATAAACAAAAGCCCCGCTAAAATAGCAGGGCCTAATTCGTACTTCGTCAATCGTAATTCGTAATTTCTACGCGTTTTTAAAATCCCAGGTCTCTAAGAACTTAGTTGTATAATTTCCTTTTTTGAAATCTTCGTTCTGCATTAATTTTAAATGGAAAGGGATTGTGGTTTTCACACCTTCAATTACATATTCACTTAATGCACGGTGCATTTTTGCAATGGCTTCTTCGCGTGTTTGTGCAACTGTAATTAATTTCCCAACCATTGAATCGTAGTTAGGCGGAATTGTATAACCACTGTAAACATGAGAGTCAACACGAATACCATGACCACCCGGTGTATGTAATGTTGTGATTTTTCCGGGGGAAGGTATGAAATTCATAAATGGATTTTCTGCATTAATACGGCATTCAATAGCATGCAATACAGGGTAATAATTTTTTCCTGAAATAGGAACACCGGCTGCAACTAGTATTTGTTCGCGTATTAAATCGTAGTTAATTACTTCTTCAGTGATCGGATGCTCCACCTGAATCCGCGTATTCATTTCCATGAAATAGAAATTACGATGCTTATCCACTAAAAATTCAACAGTCCCTACACCTTCATAAGCAATCGATAAAGCAGCTTTAACCGCAGCATCACCCATTGCTTCACGTAATTCAGGTGTCATAAACGGAGAAGGAGTTTCTTCCACTAATTTTTGGTGTCGACGCTGAATAGAACAATCGCGCTCACTTAAATGACAAGCTTTTCCGTATTGGTCGCCCACAATTTGTATTTCGATGTGGCGCGGTTCTTCTATGTATTTTTCCATGTACATGGCGCCGTTACCAAAAGCGGCTGTTGCTTCGTGCACGGCGCTATCCCATAGCGTTTCTAATTCTTCTTCTTTCCAAATAATACGCATCCCTTTACCACCACCGCCTGCTGTGGCTTTAATAATTACAGGATACTTAATTTCTTTGGCCACTTTTTTTGCTTCTGCAACATCAGCCAACAAACCATCAGAGCCGGGAACACAAGGAACGCCGGCTTCTTTCATAGTGGCCTTAGCATTACTTTTATCACCCATCTTGTTAATCATTTCGGGTGATGCGCCAATAAATTTTATTTTATTCTGCCGGCATATCTCAGAGAATTTAGCATTCTCACTTAAGAAACCATAACCCGGGTGAATGGCATCGGCATTTGTAATTTCGCAGGCCGCAATAATATTCGACATGCTCAAATAACTTTCTTTGCTTGGCGGCGGACCAATACAAACAGCTTCATCTGCGAATTTTACATGCAGCGAATCCTTATCGGCAGTTGAGTAAACTGCTACTGTTTTTATTCCCATTTCGCGGCAGGTTCTTATAACGCGCAGTGCAATCTCTCCCCTGTTTGCGATTAATATTTTCTTGAACATAGTTTTAATTTAAAGATTTAAGATTCAAAGATTCAAGTCTATACCCTAATCTTCGAATTTTTAAATTTTGAATTTTTAAATTCTTACGAAGGATCAACTAAGAATAAAGGCTGATCATACTCAACAGGCGTCGCATCATTAACGAGAACCTTAACGATTTTACCTTTAATATCACTTTCGATTTCGTTGAATAATTTCATCGCTTCGATGATACAAACAGGTTTGCCCGGAGCAACTTCATCGCCGACGTTTGCAAACACAGGTTTATCAGGACCGGGAGAGCGGTAGAAAGTTCCAATCATTGGCGATTTAATAGTAAGGTATTTTGATTCATCGGCACCATTACCATTTGATGTAGGTGTTGGAGTGGATTTTGTTTCAGTTACTGCCGGTGTAGGATTATGAACCGGAGCGTTAGTTACAATGTGGGTTGGTGTTGTGATTACCGGCGTAGGACTGTTTTGATAAACCACAGAGCCTGATTGTTTACCGGTTTTAATAACGATTTTAATCTCTTTGGTTTCCAGTTCAACTTCATTTACCCCGCTTTTGGAAACAAACTTAATGAGATCCTGAATTTCGGTTAGTTTCATTTGTTAGTTTTTTAGTTTAGTCCGCTGAATTTTTCCTTTCTGCGGACTTAGTTAGTTGGGCTCAAAAGTAACATTTTTTTAATTTTAAAAAATCTAATTTTCGACGATTTTTGCCTAAAAAATCAACAAAATGACCGGATTTTAACAAAAAAAGCCTCAAAATGAGGCTTTTTTATTGATTTTATAAAAAGGGTTTATTTAGCTAATTTCTTTTTAAGGGCCGAATCTAATTCGTTTAAGAATTCTTCGGTGTAAAGATAGTGTTTTCCGTGTTCTACTTTATTTCCATGAACACAAACTGCTAAATCTTTTGTCATTTTTCCGCTTTCCACTACCTCAACACAAACTTCTTCAAGAGCTTTTGCGAAGCGCATTAATTCAGCGTTTCCATCTAATTTACCACGGAATTCTAAACCACGGGTCCATGCAAAAATACTTGCGATTGGATTTGTAGAAGTTGGCTTACCAGCTTGGTGGTCGCGGTAGTGACGAGTTACTGTACCATGAGCAGCTTCTGCTTCCATAATTTTTCCATCGGGTGTAACAAGAACTGAGGTAAACCTAATGAACCAAAACCTTGGGCAACTGAATCGGATTGAACGTCGCCATCGTAATTTTTACAAGCCCAAACAAAGCTTCCGCTCCATTTTAATGCAGAAGCAACCATATCATCAATTAAACGGTGTTCGTAAACGATACCTGCTGCTTTGAATTTTGCTGCGTAATCTTTTTGGTAAATCTCTTCGAAAATATCTTTAAAGAAACCATCGTATTTTTTCAGGATGGTGTTTTTTGTAGATAAATACAAAGGCCATTTTTTACCTAATGCAACATTGAAACATGAGTGCGCGAATCCACGGATAGATTCT
>CAZRNW010000137.1:0-8433 GCA_964601535.1 uncultured Flavobacteriaceae bacterium | reverse complement strand
AAGCCATCGAAGCACGCCGGCGCCGAGCCAACGACCCGGACCATTATCATACCGCATCCATCCGGAAACTGGGGAAAAATCCGACCTATAGTTCGCCCCTTTTACCACAAGATAATATCAGTACTTTTTTGGCATCGCAGGGTAACAAAACCAAATCCTTAAAGCCTTTTAATTGGTATAAAATCGACGAGAATATTAATATCTTAAGTATTCCACTTTTAAACGACGACAGTTGTTTGATTATTGATACACCGAAAGCTGTGATTGTAAATCTGAACGACGCTAAACCTACAAAATCGCAGCTGCACCGTTTGCAGGCCTTTATTGCAGAGAACATGAGCGGTAAAAAAATAATTTTACTCAGCAGTTATTCTCCCGCAAGTATTGTAAACAGCTTTAGGAAGAACAGTGAGTTTGTTACCATCAAAGACAAATCGAAATACATTGAATATATCAACGGCATTGCTGATGTTTTGAGTGCTGATTATTTTATACCGTTTGCTTCACAAATTATTTTATACCGGCCCGATTCTAAATGGGCGAATGAATACAAGGTTAGTTATTCTGATTTGGAAAAAGGTTGGAAAGCAAAGAAAACAAAATTGCTTCCGCCCTACTCTAAATTAGATTTAAAATCATTTGAACACAGTTACATTAAACCCGAAAATTACAATCACGATCCGGAATGGATTAAAGGGAAAGTGGACAAGCATATGGAAATGGAAGCCAATGTGAACATAACTGATGAAGATTTAAAAAAGATTGCAAAAAAAATGCGTTCACAAAGAGCATTTCTTTCTGTTTTGTTTCCGAATGGCATTGGTTTCATTACCAACAAAAGAGAATTTACTTTTAAACCTATTAGCGGAAAAATTATTGAGGGTTTGACCAAAAATCACAGCTTCGCCATTCGTGTACCTGACCAGGCTTTAAAGGATGCGATTGAATACGGACATTTCGGCGATTTAGGGATTACAATGTTCACCATTTTAGTTTTGAACCGGAATAATAATCCGAAATTAATTTACATTTTCTTTTTATTACTTACGCTTCACGATTACAAACACACCATGAGCGTTGGTAATTTTTTAAAGTGGACCAAAAGTTCTGCTAAAAATTACAAGTGGAAGTTTCCTAAGATTGAAAAGGAATTGAATTTGATTACTGCTTAGTTTAATTCGGGAGAGAATACGGTGGCTGAGCTTGCCGAAGCCACTTCCTAAGATTCCATTTTGCGGTCTTTGATCTTCACCGCCATATTCCCCTGATAAATACTATAGGGTTCAAGAATTCCGGAAGCAACGGAACCAACAGTTACAATAGAATGACTCTGCATAATTGTGCCGGGACAAAGTTTCGCATCGGCACCCAGCCAGGCACCTTCCTTTAAAATAACTTCGCCAATTATTAAATCAAAGGTTTCTTTTCGGTAATCATGATTACCCGTAATTATCATTGCGCGCTGGGAAATACAAACATTATCTTCAATTACAACCTTCGCCTGATTTTCAATCCAGACATTTTCTCCAATCCAAACATTATTGCCAATGGTTAAATTCCAGGGGAATTTTATGATTACATGCGGTTTTAAAATAACTCCTTTCCCGATTTTAGCACCAAAAGCCCGCAAAATAAATCTGCGTAAGCCGTTGAAAGGAAAAGCAGAATGAATAAACATTTCCTTAGCGAAATACCACATGTATACTTTAAAAGGATTCGCACCCATTTTAAACCATGTGTTTTTAAATTTCGAAAGGTCTGTTTTGATTGGTCCGCTCATGAAAACAATTCTTTGTAAGCTTTTAAATCAGAAGCATTATTTATTTTTTCCTTCATAAAGGTAACACAATTTTGACACATATAACTGTATAAATCATCGTCGAAGCTGGCACAGGCCTCAATAGATGAAATAAATTCTTCTCTTTCCTTAAGTGGAATTGAAAAACCACAGTAAGCATCATTTACCCCGTTCCAGGGTGTTGTATTACTTATTATTACGGGACAGGCACTCATCAGTGTTTCGTAAATGCTATGCCCAAAATTTTCGTTTAAAGTCGGTAAAAATAAAAAATGATATTTGTCAATCACCGGCTGTACTTCCTCAAAACTAAGTTCGCCTTTGTAATTCACGGTAATATTGGATGGCATTTTTTTGATGATGCCCTCACACTCTCTCCAGTAGAGTTTATCCTCCAGTGAACCGTAAATATCATAAACTATTTTTGCGTTTGTTTTTACTTTGCTTAAAAGTTCCAGCGCAAAATGCAGATTTTTTACTTTCGCGATACGCGATAAATAAAATAATTTTAATTCGCCCGGTTCTTTTACAATACTTCTTTTCTCAACTAAACGCGCCGAATTTACATTGCTTGCTATTTTAACGTTCGCTTTCTTTAAAAACTTTTTAATTTCAGCCTCCTCACCCAAAGTAGAAGCATGGAATGTTGTTTTTGAATGCAGGTTGACAAACTTAATGAGTGATAAAAACAATTTTTTCTTCAATGGCTTTATCGACATGGCTCCTTTACCCAGCATACCCCTCGGCGCTAAAACAATATCGGCTTTTAGTTTCCCTGTTTTTTCGAAACGCAAAGGCTGTAATGCAAAATTTACCGACCAAAAACTATTGAGGTAAACAATATCAGGATTTATTCCATTAATCACTTCCAGAATATTTTTTGGTTTTAATTTCTCCTTCGAAAAATAATAAACAGGAATACCGTTATGCTTTATCCATTTATCAGCTTCAATATTTTTATATGGAGTTTTTGAACCTAAATCACGGTCGGTAGTTATCACAAAAAAATTAAACTCATCCCGCAACAAATTCAGCATCGAGTAAACAGATTTAACCGGTCCGCCCGCTTTGTTCCCGGGCAAATACCAATCAATTAAAACTGCTATGTTCTTTTTTTTCAATTAATATTGTTTTTGTTCAGCCAGTTCTCCAATACAATCAAGTGCCACACGCGCGACCAGGAAACCCTTGCATCATCTTTTAAAAATTGCTGCCAGAGATTTAATATTGCTTGTTCGTTCACAAAATCCCGTTTGGACAAAGACTTGATGTTTTCTTCACAGAAAGATTTCAATTCGTTTTTCATCCAATTTTTCCATGGCAAGGTAAATCCCATTTTCGGTCGGTTTACCACTTCATCAGGCAATAAATCGCCGAGAGAATCGATCAATAATTTTTTTGGTGTGCTTGGGTATTTGAATTCATCCTTCACACTTAAAACAAATTCGATTAATTTATAATCCAAAAACGGAACCCTCACTTCCAAAGCAACCGACATGCTCATTTGATCAGTATCCCTTAACAAAACATTTTGCATGTAAGTGTTTATTTCAAGCGCCGAAACGTAAGAGAGTAAATGATCTTTATCCGTTTTCTTTATTTTCGAAATCAGTGAACTCAAATTATTACCACCATGATTCCTGAGTAAGCCATCTATTTGCGAATCAGAAAATACTTTCCGTGAAATCGGATAAGCAGAACTAACATTTACTTTCGGTTGCGTCAGCACTTCATAAATTTTATCTCCGGCCACTGATTTATTTTTCGCCTTCAAAACAGAAGCGGGTAATTTTCTTAATGCACTTGGTAAAATATTTAAATAAGACTTTCTGTTTATTTCCGTCATCCTTTTAAAAACATCGTAACCCGCAAAAGCTTCATCGCCTCCTAATCCGGACAAAGCCATGGTGATTCCAGCGTTTTTTGTCGCTTTTGAAACGACATAAGTATTGGGTCCGTCGCCACTCGGATGATCCAATGCGTTTAATGATTCGGGTAATTGTTTTAAGAAATCTTCCGGTGATAATTTTATTTCGTGATGACTGGTGCCAAATTTTTCTGCTATTTTCCTTGCATACTTTGCTTCCGAAAATTCACCTTCGTCAAAAGAAACATTAAAGGTTTCCACTTTTTTAGCCTGCATCTTGCTCATGATTCCAACAACCACGCTCGAATCAATTCCTCCAGATAAAAATGCACCGAAAGGCACGTCCGCCACCAATCTTCTTTCTACCGCCTGAAATAATAATTCTTTTGTTTTAGCGCAGGTTTGCGCATAATCCAAATCATTTGAAGCCGAAGTAAAGTTATTTAAATCCCAGTATTTTTTTAAGTGCAAGTCGCCGTTTTTCATCAGCATGTAACAACCCGGCATCAGCATTTTTACATCCTGAATAATTGTATTGGGTGCGTGAACTGTTTGGTACAAAAAATATTCGTCAATTGTATCACGGTTCAGTTTCCGTTCTACAAAACCTGAACTTAATAGCGAACGGATTTCAGAAGCAAATACTAATTGATCGTTTTTATAAGAATAATATAGCGGCTTTATCCCCATCCTGTCGCGCGCAACAAACAAAGTTTTCTCTACGGTATCATACAAAGCAAAAGCAAACATGCCGTTAAATTTATTCAGACAATCAGCTCCCCAGCGCTGATAGGCTGCTAACACCACTTCAGTATCGGAATTTGTTTTAAAAAAATAAGGCAAATTACCTGTACCGTGGGCAACACGCTGCAATTCGAGCTTTAATTCACGGTAATTGTACAATTCACCATTATAAATAATAACATAGCGGTTATCGCCACTATGCATTGGCTGATTAGAAGCTTCACTTAAATCGATAATAGATAAACGCGCGTGTCCTAAATAAGTTGTTGAATCGTTCCAGATGTTTTGGGCGTCAGGACCGCGGTGTTTTAACGCATTAACCATTGAAGAAATAATTCCGGTGTAATTTTTTGAATCACTTCCCGAAACAGTAAATCCTGCAATGCCGCACATATTATTTAATGCCGCTTAATTTTAAAAACAATGGGTCGCTCATTAAGATTCTGATACCTTCTTCAAGAGGTATTAATTCGCGGTTCAGAATTTCTTTCATTTTTGAATTATCGGGCTGACGGCGTGTCATGTCGCCTTCTTTTAATGGCGGTAAGAATTGTAATTGTGATTTAGAACCCGTGAACTGAATCATAAATTTTGCCAATTCAAGAACCGTCATCAATTTATCGCTGCCGATATTAATCACATCATTTTTTAAAAGTTGCTTATTGAAAATATTTATGATTGTATCAATGGTATCATCCACATAAGTGAAAGTACGCGTCTGGGTTCCTTCACCATAAATACTGATGGGCTCGTTTTTCATCGCGCTCGCCAAAAATTTCGGTATTACGAAATCGGTGCTTTGATTTGGTCCGTAAGTATTAAAAAAACGGAAAATTGTGTACGGCAAATGATATTCCTGCCAGTAACTTCTGAAAAAACATTCGCCCACATTTTTCACAACGGCATAAGGAACGCGCGAATTAAGAGGTGTTTTATATTCGTTTTGAGGAATCTCAACAGGTTCGCCGTAAACTTCAGATGAGGAAGAAAAATAAACATGTTTAACCCCACAGTTTTTGGAGAGTGACAAAATATTCCGGATACCTTCGATGTCGTCTAATACTAATATCGGGTGCAATTGTGTGCGCTGTACTCCAACAACAGCAGCAAAATGAAAAACGTAATCGAAATGATTCGAATACATAATTGGCGATAAGTGCTGGTAATTGTTTACGTCAGCTTTAATAAATTTAAAATTATCCAGCCCTGATTTAGGTAATTTTTCGGCGTCACCTGTGCTTAAATTATCTACAACAACTACGTAATTATCTTTATCGGTAATCAGCTTATTTACCAATGCGCTTCCGATATTTCCGGCACCTCCGGTAACTAATATTTTTTTGCGGTTCATAATCTGGCAATCTTCATTAATTTATCCGCCCATATCTGAGAAGTTAATCCGGACGCCAGCTCAAAACTCTTCTTTGCCATACCGGTAAGTTCACAATCGGGCATAAGTGTAAATTTATTCAATTTCTCCTTTAATTGCGATATTTTTCCCGCATTAAAGACAAATCCATTAATATTATCGCTTAAAAACATATCATTGGCCCCTACTTTATCCGAACAAAGGAGGGGAAAGCCCGCAGAAGCGTATTCATGTACCACAACCCCCCATGGTTCGAAGGAGCTGGGAAGCACAAAAACCCCGGTATTTTTAATTATGTCGGCCATTTCAGAAGGCTGTAAAAAACCAAAATGCTTTATTTTAGGATGCTGAACCGCTTGAATTTCGCCTTTGCCAAGGCACCACAATTCCCATTCAGAAGGTTTTTCGTTTTGTAGTTCAATAAAGGCTTTCCATAAATCTTCAATTCCTTTTTCCTTTGCATAGCGGCCAACAAACAAGAATCGCTTTGGAACGGAGCCCTCTGTTTTTAATTTGGCATAGGAGCTGAATAAATTAAAATCGCAACAATACAAGCCCTTTGTTGTTTCATGCTCACCAAAACCAAGCTTCGAAGCAAATTCAGCCTGTTGCGTACCGGGTACAAATGCATGATGTATGTATTTCTTCAGAGTAAGACGGAAATAAAAAGAACCCAATACCTGCCGGAAATTCCCGCTCCATTGATTATCGAAGGCGATGACAGTTTTTACATGTAGTGACTTAACTATTTTTAAATAAGGTTTATGAATCCAGCCTCCAATGAAAACCAAATCAGGTTTAAAATCTTTTGCCAGTTCCATCAATTCCTTTTCAGAAAAACCTTCACGTTCTTTTATAGTAATGTTTTTATGAACGTTATTGAATTTGAAAGGTGCAACTGCATTTATTTTCTTGCTGATGATAAGAATTTCGCAATCTGTTTTCGCGGCAACTTCATTAAAGCCGTTAATCAGATATAGCGCCAGCTCTTCGTATAGAACAAGAATTTTCATTGACTAAAAATACTAATTTTTAAGGGTGTTTAAGCTATCTTTAAATTCCTTCGTGAACCTCACGGCCCCGTTATAATTTAAATGAGTTGTATTGATGAATAAACTATCCGGATAAATAACAGAACTAAAATCGAAAACCCTTACATTTTGTAAAGCTCTCAATTCATCCACAAAAGCTTTCGCGTCTTCCGGATTTTTGTAATTAGTAAAATAGCAGGAGTGGTACGGCGGAATTACAAAAATAAATTGACGTTCTTTACATTCACTTATTGTCTTAAAAAACTCTTTTTTTAATTCAGGCTCGTGCAAAAACACATCCTGATTTTTTTTACGATATTCAATTAATTCATCCATCATTTTTTTTGGGAGAACCACTTTATCAATAAACGCACCTCGGTTCGAGTATTTTGTTAATTGAACACGGTTGTTTAAATAGTAACGGAAATAATTTTCGAATTGGCCAATGTACTTAATAAACGGAAAAGCAAAATGTTTTTCATCGCGTTCTGCTATTAATAGCTTCACATATTCATTATCTGAATTATATAAATAGTTGGCTATATCGCCGGTTTTAGTATTGATACCATCCAAATCTATATTCACAATAACGAATGGCGACATTTTTTTGCTTTTCTTTCTATATTCTTCCTTCATGAAAAATAACATTACATTTTCCTGTGTGCCCTCTAATCCATAATTAAAAAAATGCGGACCAAGAATTTCGGGAACAAAACTTGCTTCTGCGCGGGAAGAACCAAAAATCGGAATCTCATACGGATCATCATTCGAAATAACCCGGTTTACTTTATAAGCACCGCAACTCTCGTTTCCTAAAATAATTTTATGCTCAAACCAAAAAGTAAATGCACAACTCATTACTCCAACCAGCAGAATAACAGGAAACACGATTTTTACGGCGTATTTCTTAAAATTGGAAATAGATGAATTCTCCTTGTGCATCTTTACTTAAAACAAATAATAAAAAGACTGTTACTGCTAAAAAACAAATATTCGTTTTTACGCTTTTGAATTTCATATCCACCGGCAAAAAATAAGCGAGCATCAATAATAAAATCACCATAAAACTTAAAAGCAAATTAAACGGGCCTTTCCCCGCTGATAATTGTGTTAGATTCAGGGAAAAATCGCAAGAGAACATCAGCTTAATCATTTGTACCGCTTCATCAAGTGTTGAAGCCCTGAAAAACACCCAGGCAACGGTAACCAAAACAAATACCGTTAATTGCTTAACTAATTTAAGAACCACAGCCTCGCTTTTTAATTTTGGCAAGAAAGATTCTATTAAAACATAAATTGCATGCAAGGCACCCCAAATGATAAAGGTAAAATTAGCACCATGCCACAAGCCGCTGATTAGAAAAACAATAAATAAATTCCGGTATACTTTTATTTTCGATACGCGGTTGCCGCCTAATGGAATGTATAAATAATCTTTAAACCAGGATGAAAGCGAAATATGCCAGCGTGTCCAGAATTCTGAAACAGATTTTGATAAATAAGGACGATTAAAATTCAACATTAAATCGTAACCCATAAACTTTGCGGTTCCCCTGGCGATATCTGAATAGCCCGAAAAATCACAATAAATCTGAAGCGAAAAAAATACAGCGGCAATCCATGC
>CAZRNW010000136.1:7463-8483 GCA_964601535.1 uncultured Flavobacteriaceae bacterium | reverse complement strand
AAGAAATTAGTGAAGATGATAAGAAACTCTTTTATGAAGTTACCAAGTTTGTCAAAAAAATTCTGCGAATCGTTTTTGAAATCCTTGCTGTTGTTTTTTAGGTCGTTACCGTATTTTTTAGCTCGGTTTTTAAATTGTTCGGCTTCTTCTTTTACCGATTTGCTTATATTATTGATATCGATCTTTTCACCCTTCATTGCTAATTTCTCAGCAGTTGTTTTAGCTTCAGGAATAACTATCCAGAGGATAATATACACCCAAAGAGAAACGCCGCCGAAGAAAATTAAAAGGAACATGGCTAAGCGGATCCAAACAATGTCAACATCAAAGTAATTTGAAATACCTGCGCAAACACCACCAACGGCTTTACGGTCCGGGTCGCGGAATAAACGTTTTTTAATGTTTTCTCCAGAGGTGTATTCGCTTTCCTCTTCTGTTTCCTGGTTTTCCGAATGGCCTTCCATGAATTCTTCGGGTTTGCCCATGGTTTCAATTACCGAATCCACATCGGCCATCAGCACAACTTGTTTAACGGAGCTGGTTTTGCTTTGCAGCATTTCGGCAATGCGCGCTTCAATGTCGCTCATAATTTCATTGCCGCCATCGGTTTTACTGAAGTAGCCCTTTATGGTACTCAGGTATTTACTGAGCTTTTCAAAAGCATCTTCCTCGATGTGGAAAATGATGCCGCTAATATTTATGGTTACTGTCTTATTCATTTTGTTTTTATTTAATATTTTATTGATTAATGGTTTTGTTTACAATGTCTACAAGTTCTATCCATGAGTGCTGAACTTCTTTTAAATACTGTTCGCCTATTTCGGTGAGCTTATAATATTTGCGTGGCGGTCCTGATGTGCTCTCTTCCCAACGGTAGGTAAGCAATCCGGTGTTTTTTAGCCTGGTCAGAAGCGGGTAGAGGGTTCCTTCAACTACTACTAACTTTGTTTCCTTGAGCTTATCTATTATTTCTGTTGTATAAGCGTCGCCATTCGACAAGATAGAAAGTATGCATAGTTC
>CAZRNW010000136.1:0-7453 GCA_964601535.1 uncultured Flavobacteriaceae bacterium | reverse complement strand
AATTTACTGACATGATTAAATAGTTTTAAAGTTTAATACAACACTGTAAGCAACATTTGCTTTCAGTTTATTTAAATTTAGTTTCGAAAATTGTTTTTCAATTTCGGCCTTTACTTCTTTATTATCTGTTTTAGCTAAAACAAAATCTACGTTTCCGTTTTCTGATGTTGTAAAAACGACTTCAACTTTTTGTTCCTGATGTTTAACAGGTAAAATCAGTTTAGGGAATTTAACGTGTTCTTTAATTGTTTTTTCAGTTTCAATTGCCACTTCGTTACCATTAGTTGCTTTAACTAAAAACGAACCCAGCGTTAAGGCAATCACTAATGATGCCTTTAAAACTTTTACTGTGATGTTTGCTTGCTTCTTCATTTCTTTTCTCTTTCTTGTTATGAAGCGTACTTTGTACTGCTTCGTGATTAATATTTATTTAATTTTTTAGTTTTTCCTCTTAATGCCCTCCGCTGTTCTGCAGGTTCAGTGTATTAGCTATTAGTTGGTGATACAAAGATAAGTGGTTAAAAAGGTATTATGCAAGGCATAGTACTAAAAATATATGTAAGTAATTGAAAATCAATAAGAATAAATTTTATACCTTCATTACTTCAAATACTAAAAGGGTCTTTTTCGCGTTTTAAAGAGATAAAAGACTTTGAATGAAAGAATATAAGCCGTTAATTATTATTGGGATAATATCTATTGCCTTAGTCACAATGGGAGGATTGGCAGAACTAAGTCACGAAAAATTATCTCCTAATTATACTGTTTGGAGTTTTATTTTGGAGGACTTATTGACTTCCAGCATTTTGTTTGCAATAATTTGTGGTTTTTATTTCCCGATAAATTATTTTATAGAAAAGTCTGAGCAAAAAACTTCACGTAGCTCATAACTCTATTAGTTAGAGTTAAGCATCCTCTAAAAAAAACATACCTTTGTCCTGTTAGACAAAAATAATGCACGATTACGGTCAGGATTTACACCAATTATTGAGTATACAGGGAATCGTTAGCCTATTAACATTATCGGTACTGGAAATAGTTTTAGGAATTGATAATATCATTTTCATTTCCATTATTGCCGACCGCCTCCCGCGTTCTAACCAGCAAAAAGCCCGCCGTATCGGTTTAGCGCTTGCCTTAATTGTTCGCTGCTGTTTATTATTTTCAATTAACTGGATAACTTCTTTAATAGAACCTTTGTTTCACTTGGGTATTTACGGCATATCCGGCAGAGCACTGATACTTTTCAGCGGAGGAGTTTTCCTGCTTTATAAAACCTGGAAAGAAATAAGGGAAAAAGTAAACGGTATCGATCCTGAAATGAATTCAAAAGGTTCAGAAACCTTTAAATCGGTGGTTATTCAAATTGTTTTAATTGATATTGTTTTTTCTTTCGATTCCATACTAACAGCTGTAGCTATTTCGAACAATATCCTCACCATGATTTTCGCCGTAATCATTTCAATGATATTAATGATATTGTTTTCAGGCATGGTGGCGGATTTCATCAACCGCAATCCCGGCATCAAAACAATTGCATTAACATTTTTACTTGCAATAGGAGGAATACTTTTAGCAGAAGCAATTACAGATGCCTATAACACCACAGTTAGTAAAGAGCACCATGTTGAAATAAATAAAAACTATGCTTATGTAGCCCTTGCATTCGCTATGTTAATAGAAGCATTTAACATGTGGGAGCGTAAAATTAAACGCGATAAGGACTTTAAACAGGAAAGCTAGTTTACCTTATCTAATTTCTTTTTGATATCATCCACCACTTTTTTCTGTGCATCAATCTCAGATTTCTTTTTGGTCTGATTCGCCTCGTTATCTTTAATGTCACTTTCAGCTTTAGTTATTTTCTTCTTGTAGTCTTCAATATCATCCTTATAGCCTTTATTTTTCTTTTCAAGATCTTTTTGCTCATCTTCAAGCTTGCTTTGCACCTTCTCAGCAGCACTCACCAAATCTTTGATATTATCTTTGGTCATATCAATTGCAAATTCTTTCATCATCTTTTCGATGTAATGGTATTTTTCTTTGTCTGATGAAGTTAAATAGGTCCCGCCTAAATCAACTGCAACGCTCATCGTAACTGTGTGCTTGTCTTTATCCTCATCAAACTTCGAGTAAATATCTACCGGATTATTACCCCAGTCTTTTATTTCAATATTGTCGCCAAAAATCTCATCGCCTTTCCATTTTACTTTTTCATCTTTAAAACTATTGAGCTTACTTTTCCATTTACTCATGGCTTTATCTTTATCGCCTTCGTAAATAGTAGTTGTTAAACAATCGTGACTGCCTGACGAAAACTTTTCGTTGCCGCTTTTCACTTTTACTTCCTGTGCAAACGAGAAGGCAGTGAATGCAATAAATAATGTGGTTGTAATTTTTTTCATAGTTTCTTTTTTTAAATTAATAAATCGGTGGCTGAGCTTGTCGATTCAGAATTCAATATCCCAAACGCTTTTGCGTTTTTTGTAAAATGAAGGCTTAAAATAATTTTTATGTTCAAGAATAAAAGCCATGATAAAATAAATAATAATTGGACTTCCAAAAGTAAAAAAAGAGAGATAAATAAAATACAAACGGATATTGGTGGTTTTAATCCCCAATTTTTTTCCCCACCATTCACAAACCCCGAAGGCTTGCTGTTCGAACCAGGCTACAATTCGCTTTACCATAATACAAATATATAAAAAATTACGAGGTACGATTGACGAATTACGCGTTAGGGATTAAGAAGGCAGAATTAGGAATTAAGAATGAGGATGGAAAGAACTGGAAGTTCTAAGAGGATGAATTATTTATCAGTAGGTTAGAGGCAATACCACATTCTAAACACCTGGTATTTTTACAATAATTATCAAAAAGCTGAATTATTCCCTGACTTTCTGCCGCCGTTTTAAATTTTAAACCGGCTTTGGTAAAGTGGCGTGTTTTAACATTATCCTCAAAAGGAAGTTCAGCATAGCACTCAAAAGCGGCCTCAATAAAGCCGTTGTTAGCGGTTTGCTTTCCGTAAAAAAATAAAAAAGGCGCCATGGTGTTAATCATAATATTTTCAAGAGAATTTTTCCCGAGTCCTTTTATGGCTCTCACTTCAGGGCCGTCTAATTTGTAATGTTTAGAAAAATAACCTTCGTTCGGATGTGATATCGCTTTGTGCAATGTTTCAACAGAATTGAATTGCTCCGGATTTCTGAATAATTCTGAGCATTTATGAATCATCATAGCGAATTGCCACAAACGCACAGTTGGAAAATTAGCAGGACGCAAGCGCAAAAATTTCCACAAAGAAACGTCCAGTTCAATTAATTTGTATTTGTTTTTTAAAAATTCGTATTCATTTTGTAATTGCTGAAGGTACTTGTTTTTGTAAGATTTGTTTAAGAAACCGGCGCAACCAAAATACAAAGCTTCCAACTGAAATAAATTTGAAGAATGTTTTAAAGCAACCTGCAACGGAACATGTTTCGCCAATAATTCAAATGGCTCTGCATTTACTTTGAAACCAAAGTTCCTTGCCAGCATTAAATATAAGGTCTGCGAAAAATCATTCTGAGAAGCCAGAAAAACATGTTTTACATAATCCGTTTTGCTTTCTAAGCGCTCAGCTAACATCCGCTGCAACCAGGAGTGAATTTTAATAGCCTCAGCAATTTTTATTTGTTTGGAGCAGGGCAGGGCGGAAGACGAGGAAATTAAAGAATTATATTTTTTTAAAATACCTGCATCTATATAATTTTTCAATTCAACGGTTTCGACATTATGTTTTGTGTTTTGAGGAATTACTTTATCACATTTATAAACTACATGCAAAATTAAATTATCATAGGCTTTGTCGTTTTCGTGCCCGTGTTTCAGCCAATCGGATGAATTCACGTGTATTTCTATATTACCAACAAGCGTAATGCCATCTACTTCAATTTTAGCATTGAAAAAATCAGGACCGGCATCATTGTTTAATTCGCCGGAATGAAAAATTTTAATGTCAGCACCATTAACACTTTTAAGTTGACGCGTTTTAAGGAGTTTGTAATTCCAGATGAAATGCAATAATTCTTCTCTCATATTTTAAGCCCAGCCTTTTATTTTATAAACTGTATATCCCACCCATTCATGTATAAGCATGTTGAGATTGGTTAAGGCTTCCGCGTTAGGCAAGAGGCAAAAATCCCAATCGTAGCGGCGCGGTCCGCTCATCCGGTTGGTGATATAAGGTTTTATATTTTTATAACCTGCTTTCTCAAATGTTGCAAGAGCGCGGGGCATGTGGTAAGCTGAGGTTACCAATAGCAAACTGCCTTTAAACTGTAAGCTATCCAACACTTTTTTCGAATAAACAGCATTCTCATAAGTATTCTTCGATTCGTTCTCAATGATAATTGCAGAATCAGGTACATGAATGGTATTTAAATATTTTTTCACATAAGCTCCTTCTTTATGATCAGGATAACGGATACTGCCGGAACCTCCGCTGAAAAAGATTTGTTTTATCCTTCCCCTGTGATATAATTCCAGTGTCTGAAATAAACGGTCGCCCGCGGTCATAAAATCAAAGCGTTTTTGGCGCTCATCAATTCTGCCTATTCCTCCCAGAACAATGGCCATGTCGTATTTTTCTTCGGTCATGTAAGTATCATCTGTTACGGGTTCCCAGGCGCGGGCTAATTCGTCAACCACAAAAGAATTGGTACAAATGTAGATGAGAGCAAGGGCAGAAAACAACAGCCGTTTTCTTTTCCGCTCATCTTTGGTTTTAATGCCCCAGATAACAAGCACAAAGAACCACACCATGGGCGACACCAAAAAAGTTAATACCTTAGAGAAAAAGAAAAACATAATATCACGAAATTAGTGTTTTTTTCAAATGTCTTTTAATAAGCTAATAAAAATATTCCTTCACCTTCTTTTATGGTTTGTGCTGGCTTTCGGCTCCATTTTTCATGAAACCACAGTTTACCTCATTGCTCAGTCGTACGGACAATTTTATTTGATAACTCACACAAAAAGTTTTGAGGCTTACGCTGCCGAAAAAAATATCAGCAGCGAACATAAGCGGAACCTCGCCTTGATATCTGAAATAAAAAAATATTCGGTTGATAGTTTGAACTACAAGCCGACCAAAAATTTCACCGAAATATATGATCAGGAAAATGCACCTGTTCTATGGGTCATCACCGCATCTTCACCCTATAAAATTGAGCCTTATTATTGGAGATTCCCGGTAGTTGGAAAAGTTTCTTATAAGGGTTTTTTCAATAAGCAGAAAGCTGAGGCCTTAAAAAATAAATTAATCTGTGAAGGTTATGATGTGGATTCGCGCAGTGTTTCAGCTTGGTCTACTTTAGGATGGTTCTCTGATCCTGTTTTAAGCAACATGCTTAATAAAAGCAAAGGCAATTTATGTAATCTGATCTTTCACGAATTGTTTCATGCTACTTATTATGCAGAGAGTTCGGTTGACTTTAATGAGAATCTGGCATTCTTTATCGCTCATAAGGCAACTTTACAATTTTTGAGAAACGATAGTACAGCATTAAAAATCTATCTGGGCGATGGAAGTGCGGATTACATGCTAATGGAAGATAACACGGCGGCGCAATTAGCCGGACTGAACCGCTTTTATGATAGTATTTCAGTTCTTCCGGAAAGCCAAAAGTATATTTTAAAGCTCCGTAAAATAACACATGTTGCAAAGTCTTATGAATATCTCGGTGCGCAGGATAAAGAGTGGATAAAAACTACACAAAACCATATTCTGAGCTTCAAAAATGCGTGGTTCGTGGATTTTATTCAATACAGGGGTCTGCAAGACTCTTTAGAAGAGGTTTTTAACAAAATTTATCAAGGCAACTTGCCTAAAATGGTACAATCTTTGAAACAAAAGTCTCCGTAAATATTCGCAATTAATTATATTTGATTTATGAAGAAACTGATCCCTTTTTTACTGGTCCTTTTAAGTTTTAAGGCCATTTCCCAGAATGCTTACGAAATTAAAATCACGGTTAAGAATTTCACTGATTCTTTTGCCTACTTAGCAAAATACACTTTCGGAAAGCAGTACATAGTTGATACTTGCAAAAATACGCAAACCGGCAATATTGTTTTTAAAGGCAAAAAAGAACTGGATAAAGGGATGTACTTTTTAGCCAGTATGGATAAAGAAGGGAAAGCCGTACACCGTTTCGATTTTATTATTGACGACAGTTTTAAATTTAATCTCACAACCGATATGGCCGACTTGCAATACAATTTGAAATGCACCGGCTCAAAAGAAAATGAAGAATTTTTTGGTTATACCCGTTTCTTTATCGATAAAAACAAACAATTCGGTGCATTAGGTAAAAGTACCAAAGGGATGAATAAAGCTGATTCGGCAAAATTCATGCAGACAAAAGCAAAAGAGTTTACGGCCGATGTAATTAAATATGAGGCTGATTTTGTTAAACGCAATGAGGGTAACTTTCTTGGTCTTTGGCTAAATTTAAGAACAGAGAAAGAAGCAAAAACATATCCTGCAGGATTAAAAACTTTGAACGATAGTATCATGTATCGTTTCAATTATTATAAAAGTCATTATTGGGATGGAGTTGATTTTAAAGATGGCAGAATAATCCGTAATCAATTCTTCGATGGTCGCTTGAAAAAATATTTTGAGCAAATAGTAAATCAGTTGGGACCGGACACTGTAGCAAATGAGATCGATAAAATTTTATCGCAATGTGTACCTGAGACGGAGATGTTTAACTTCCTCTTCGTGCACTTTATGGTGGAGTATGAAAATCCTAAGTTGGTTGGCTTTGACAAAGTTTTTGTGATGTTGGTTGACAAATACATCCGTACAGGTAAATCAGGAAAGCTCTATTATGAAAAGACCACAATGAAAATTATTGAGAAGGCAGATATTATTGGTCCTTTATTAATTGGTAAAACGGCTCCTGATCTTTTTATGATTGACACCACAAATGCCAAGGTTGTAAATAAAATGGGATTCGATACGGCCCACACAAGTGAGGGAGTTACGAAATTATATTATAAAAACATGGATAAGCTTGCTCCGCTGTACAAAACTTTATCTTCTGTGCAGGCAAAGTATACCATTCTTATTTTCTGGGATGTGGATTGCAGTCATTGCGTGACCGAAATCCCAAAACTTCTGGATATATATCACGAATTACTGAAAACTGTTGATGTAAAGGTTTACTCCGTTTATACAGTGTATGAATTCGATAAATGGAGGAAATACATTATCGATAAAAAACTGGATTTTATTAATGTGTACGATCCGGTTCATATTAATAATATTAAAACCAAATACGATATTTTCTCAACGCCAAAAGTTTATTTGCTGGATAAGAATAAAGTCATCAAATCGAAACACATGCCTGTCGAAAAAATTACGGATATCATTAACGGATACGAGCAGGAAGAGAAAATGAAG
>CAZRNW010000135.1:5842-8488 GCA_964601535.1 uncultured Flavobacteriaceae bacterium | reverse complement strand
TGATGTCTTTAATGAAGCTAAAAAACTAGATATTAAAATAATTGAAGAGTCATTTAAAGAAAAAACTGATAAAATCAAACCGGAAATTACTAACTACTATTTAGCAGGTGGATTTTGGAGTGGAGACCAACAAATTGAAAGATTCTTTCAAGAAGGTATTTGGGAAAATGGTGATTCAGAAAGTTACAACAAACTCATTAATGAGATTTCACAAGGGGATATCATTTTCCTAAAATCTGCTTTTGCCACAAAAACTGAAAGTATCTTAAGGATAAAAGGCATTGGTGTAGTTACTCACAATCCCAAAAACGGGACTCAAATAAATGTTGATTGGAAGATTAAAAATATTCAGTTAGACATTGAAGGGTTAGGAAAATATAGGCGCACAATAGCGCATGTTAAAGTAGATGATCTTGAAATAATTTTTGTCGCAATTGGAGAAAATGAATCATTGGGTGAACTTTTCATGGACTCATTTGGTATTCCGCCTATCCCACCAATAGACAATTCTGACTCTGGAAGTATAAACGATGAAGGTGGAGACAATAATGGAGGTGGTGAAGAAAACGAACCAAGAGAAAAAATACCATTCCATTTAGATCAAGTAGAAAATGTAGATCGATTAAATCGAGAAGGTGCAGCTAAGTCATTAACGCGCCTTATTAATAACGAAGTTTTCTCAGATAACAATCTCCAACATGGCTTCATGGTGCACTTACAAGGAGAATGGGGTGATGGCAAATCTACTTTTCTTAATTTGATAGAAAGCAATTTATCAACTACAGAGAATAAATGGATAGTGATTAAATACAATGCATGGCGCAATCAACATATTAATCCACCTTGGTGGTCTTTTATAAATGACATTTATACTCAAGCATTAAAAAAGATGCCTTACCCTTTCCAAATGTTTTTTTGGCTTATGGAAAATACTCGTAGGTTCTTTAAGTACGAGGCATTTAAAAAAACTGCCACGCTTATTCTAGCGATTCTCTTTTCTATTTTTCTTGTTTATAATAGAGAAATAATTGTAAAATTTGGCTTTACAAAGGATAATAGCATTGATCCAATAAATATTGAGGATGTGGGGAAATTCTTAGCTATTATCGCAGGTGTGGTGGGGTTATCGTTTTCATTTTCTCGTTTTATTAGTTCGCCCATATTTTTGAATTCATCAGATAGTGCCAAATCGTTTCTTGAGAGATCAAGAGACCCAATGCTCAAGGTAAAAACACATTTTGAAAGCTTGGTCAATAATGTGAAATATTGTAATTATGAATTAGCAATATTTATTGATGATTTAGATAGATGTAATGATGAATATGTAGTAGGTTTACTGGAAGGTGTTCAAACTTTATTTAAAAATAAAAAAGTATTGTTTGTTGTTGCCGCAGATCGCCATTGGATTTGTCAATGTTTTGAAAACCATTATTCCAATTATAAAAACGTGGCAAGGCAACCTGCCCAAAAACTTGGTTATCTATTTATTGAAAAAGCTTTTCAACTTTCAATAAGATTACCTAAAATTTCTAATAAAACAAAAGAAGAATATTGGAACTTTATTCTTAACATTAGAGAAGAGCAAAAGAAAACAACTGCTGTTATCGATGAAAAATTGAAAAAAGAAATTACAGCTAAAATTGGTTCTGAAAAAAATAAAGAGCAATATTTCGATCCGAAATACCTAGAGCAAATACAAAAAGAATATAATTTAACATCAAACGATGCTTTGGACGCCATGTTGGAAGTGATAGATAGTAATACTGATGATGTTAAGCACCGCTTAAAAAATCATCATACTCTAATTGATACAAATCCTAGAAGCATAAAAAGATTGGCGAACGAGTATACCATGTATCGTAATATCCTTGTTTCAGAAAGAAAAGAGTTCAATAGGGATAAATTGTTTAGGTGGCTTATCCTATCAAATAAATATCCGCAGTTTACCGATTGGTTAGAGGTCAACCCACATTTAACTTTAAATTCTTTACCCGAATATCTTAAGGCATTAGAAGAAGATAAAAATTGGGAAATTTTATATTTTGATGAGGATAAAAAATATGGTGGAGCAATAACTAAAGAAGATATTTCATTATTCACAGGTATAACAATTACTACTTAATGCCCAACAACTGGAAAAAATATAAACTTAGTGAAGTTGGAGAAATAGTTGGCGGAGGTACACCTTCAACAAAAAATCCAGAATACTTTAATGGAGATATTCCTTGGTTAACTCCTCGTGATTTAACTGGCTATCCTTTTAAACATATAAAAAAAGGTGAGAGGGGAATTACTACTCTTGGTTTGAAAAACTCTGGAGCCCGCTTACTTCCTAAAGGAACAGTTTTAATGTCATCGAGAGCTCCAATAGGCTATTTGGTAATATGCGAAAACGAAGTAACAACAAATCAAGGGTTCAAAAGTGTTATTTGCAATGAAAGACTCCTTCATAATAATTTTCTTTTCTACTTTCTGAAAAACAGTATTGAGAAACTACATTCTATTGCAACTGGCACTACATTTTTGGAAGTATCGGGTGCCGCTATAAAAGACTTTGAAATAGAACTCCCACCCCTTCCCGAACAACAAGCCATCGCCGAAATTCTTTCATCATTAGATGACAAAATAGAACTTAACTTGCAAACC
>CAZRNW010000135.1:0-5832 GCA_964601535.1 uncultured Flavobacteriaceae bacterium | reverse complement strand
AAATGGCTAATGCACTTTACAAGCAATGGTTTGTGGATTTTGGTCCATTTAAAAAAGGGGAGTTTGTGAAAAGCGAACTGGGAATGATACCAGAAGGATGGGAGGTAAAAAGATTAGATGAATTTTTAACCGTAAAACGTGGTGGATCTCCAAGACCGATTCAAGATTATTTGAGACCAACTGGATTACCTTGGGTAAAAATATCTGATGCAACGGCTTCCGATTCCCCTTTTTTATTGTCAACGCAAGAATTTATAAGGGAAGAAGGTTTGAACAAAACCGTGCTTCTCTCAGAAGGCTCTTTAATACTTTCAAATAGTGCTTCGCCTGGTATACCAAAGTTCTTGGGATTAGATGCCTGCATCCATGACGGTTGGCTACATTTTCCTGAAATCAAACGCTTAAATAAGTATATTTTGTTTTTGCTATTTGTTAAGATAAAAGAACATCTTATTTCTCAAGGTAATGGTAGCGTCTTCACTAATCTTAAAACCGATATATTAAAGAGTCAATTAATAGCCCTTCCACCGCAAAAGGTGGAAACAGAATTCACTTCAATAATTACGAATTGGTTTCATTTAATACGGGAAAATAGTTTACACAATAGATCTTTAAAACAAACTCGCGATTATTTATTACCAAAACTAATTAGTGGAGAAATACAAGTAAAAGAAGCTGCTAAAAAAGTAAAAGAATTAATATGACAGAATTAAAAGAACTGCATATAGAGCAAGCTGCTATTGAGTGGTTACAGCAAATGGGTTATACTTATACCCATGGCGCTGAGCTTAAGCGTGCCGTAAATACTGTAGTTTTAGAAGATGAGTTGCAAAATTTCCTTTCCAAAAAATATCCGCAATTACCCAATCAAATGGTAATTGAAGCTTCAAAAGAATTTACTAATAACGCAGGCACAGAATTAGATTACCGCAACCGCAACTTCCATTTAAAACTCACCAAAGGCATTGATATTAGCTGGAAAGAAAAAGAAAAAGAATTTGCACTTCACATTTACCCAATAGATTTTGAAAATCCGGAGAATAATACGTTTACTTGCGTAAACCAATTAGAAATTATTGGTCGTAACCGCCGTATCCCCGATTTAATTATTTACATAAACGGTTTACCACTTGTTGTTTTCGAATTTAAAAACTGGTTCGATAATAACACCACCGAAAACGAAGCCTTTAATCAAATACAACATTACAAACAGGATATCCCCATTTTATTCGAGTACAATGCCCTCACCATAATAAGCGATGGTAAAACAGCCCAACACGGTGTGTTTCCCGCCGATATGGAATGGTTTGCACCGTGGAAATCTATTGATGGTAAAAACATTGTTGATGGAAATGATTTCCAATTACACACTTTACTGCACGGTTTATTTACTAAGGAACGCTTAGTAAACTATTTAAAGTATTTTATTTTCTTCGAAGATCATAATGGTTCCTTAATAAAAAAAGGTGCGAAGTATCATCAATACTTTGGCGTTAATTTCGCCATCGAAAAAACTAAACAGTCAATTAAACCTATAGGCGATGGTCGCATTGGTGTTATTTGGCACACACAAGGTTCGGGTAAAAGTATTTCTATGGCCATTTACACAGGCATGTTGCGCCAATTACCTGAATTAAAAAATCCAACCATCATTATTCAAGTAGATAGAAATGATTTAGATTGGCAACTCTATGAAAACTTTGTATTGTGTAAAGATATTGTAGGCGATGTAAAACATGCTGAGACAACGGATGGCTTAAGAGAACTATTAGACCGTGAATCTGGTGGTGTTATTTTTACAACGATAGAAAAATTCAGATTAAAAAAAGATACCGGTGAAATTGCGCATCCAGTATTATCAAGTCGCGATAATATAATTGTAATTGCGGACGAAGCACACCGTACACAATATGGTTTATTGGATGGTTACGCAGCTAATTTAAGAACTGCCTTACCAAATGCATCCTTTATTGGTTTCACTGGCACACCTGTAGATAAAAAAGATGCCGATACAGAAGCGTTATTTGGCGAAGTAATTCACACTTACGATATAAAACAATCGGTTGAAGATGGCGCAACAGTACCAATTTATTACGAACCACGTTTAGCAAAACTCCATTTAGCCAACGAAAATATTGATGAAGAAGTTGATGAGTTAACAGAAGTTAACGGCGGAGAAAAATTCATTAAATGGGCAGCCATTGAAGATGCCGCAGGTTCTGATGACCGTGTAGAAAAAATCGCAACTGATATTTTACAGCACTTCGGCAAACGAACAGAAACATTAGAAGGAAAAGCAATGGTGGTTTGTATGAGTCGCCGCAATTGCGTAAAAATGTACGATGCCTTAAAAAAACTAAAAGGTTGTCCTGAAATTGCAGTTATTGTTACTTCAAACATTTCTAAAGATCCACCTGAGTGGAAAGAACACATAAGAACCAAAGATCAATTTGAAACTATTAAAAAACGTTTCAAAAATCCGGATGACCCTTTAAAAATTGTAATTGTCCGCGACATGTGGCTCACCGGTTTTGATGCGCCTATCATCAACACTATGTACGTTGATAAAGTAATGACAGGGCATAATTTAATGCAAGCCATTGCGCGTGCTAACCGTGTGTTTGCTGATAAACAATCTGGCGTTATTGTAGATTACATTGGTATTGGTGATCAATTAAAAGCTGCTACAATGAAATACACTCAAGCCGGTGGTTTGGGTCAGCCTAAAATTGATATTGAGCAAGCATTAGAAATGTTTTACAATCAATTAGAGAAATGTAAAGCGCATATTCCTGATGATATTGATTACAGCAAATGGAAAGCATTAAGCACAGGAGATAAAATGTTGTTGATTAATAAAGGCATGGGTGTTATTTTAAAATCCGACACTTTAGCCGATGAGTTTATGAAAGATGAGAAAAAACTCACTGGATTAGTCAGCATTGTAAAAAGCAGAGAAGAGATTGCGCAGTTTGTATTAGATATTATATACATTCAACACGTATCGGCAGCAGTTCGTAAAGCAAAATCAATTGTAGTTGGTAAAAAAGACAATCAAAAGAAAATACGCGATTTAATTTCTCAGAGCATAGAATCGGAAGACTTGATTGATGTTTTTGCTATGGCAGGAATAGAAAAACCTGATGTTTCCATTTTAAATGAAGACTTTTTATTAGGCGCCAAAAAAGACAAAAGCGGATTAGCCTTGAAGATTGAATTAATGCGAAACATTTTGAGAGGAGAAATTGCATTACGTTTAAGAAAGAATATCAGAAAATATAATTCATTAAGAGAAGAAATAGAAAAAATAATTGATCGTTATCATAAAAACGCCATCGACTCCTACACAACCGTTCTCGAATTAGTAGAACGCGCCAAAGAAATGCAGGAAGAAGAAAAGCGCCAGAAAGATTTAGGAATTACCGATGAAGAATTAGCGTTTTACGATATTATTTACGCCAAAAAAGAAATTATACAAGAAGCCGGTCCCGTTCAAAATGTTGTTCACGCCGTCTTCAAAGCAGTAAAAGACAACTTAGAAATCGACTGGACAAAAAAAGAAGACGCAAAAGCAGCCATACGCGTTGCAGTTAAAAAAGAATTACGCGGCAAAGTAAGCTTAGAAGAATTAAATAAAATCCTACAAGAAATAATGGAACAAGCCGAGGGACAATTTAAAGATTGGCCATTGGTTGGATAAAATCAATTCGTATGAAAAATTTAAATTCACAAAAAGGATTAATTACTCAATCATTAGAACACATTTCGAAAGAGATCTTTAGCAAGTATTCAGATTTAATTACTCAGCTAATCGAAAAATCTTCAGGTGTTTATGCCCTTTACGATGAAAACGAATTGTATTATGTCGGGAGAGCCACACAATTACGCACAAGGGTTAAACAACATTTAAAAGACAGACACGAGGCTGGGTGGACGCACTTTAGTTTATTTTTAATTAGAAATGACGAACACATAGGAGAAATGGAATCACTTTTAGTTAGGATAGCTAACCCTAAAGGAAATGCTGTGAAGCCAAAAGGTAAAGATTCGCGAAAATTGCATAAACAACTTGAGCAATTAATAAAACTAAAACACAAACAAGAATTAGATTCTTTATTCTCAGCAAGAACCAACAAGCATAAACGTGATAAAATAAAAAACAGAGAGCTTAACGGACTTGTAGAAAAACGTACTCCTATTTATCGCACATATAAGGGAAAAGAATATAAAGCAATTTTAACACCTGCAGGAATTATAGTTTACAAGGGTAGAAAATATTCATCACCAACCGGCGCAGCTAAAGTTGTCGCAAAACGTATGGTTAATGGTTGGTACTTCTGGTATATCAGAGATAAAAACAATAATTGGGTTAGGTTAAAGGACTTTAGTTAACCCTGTTCGTGCGGTTCTTCAAGGCCAATGTAATCCGTGCATTGAGAGGTTCTTTAGAAGATTATACCCGCCTTCTTTCTGTTACAAAAAGTTAAATCCTGCCATTAATGCGGTAAAACCTACCACTTGTTAAGTGGCGCCAACGTTATCCTCCCGGGCTGCGTATTAATTAACAGGAACCTTTAAACATTTAATATATGAAAACAGTATCTCATAAGCATCCGCATTCTCAGGGAGAAAGCGTTGCACAGCGTTGGTGGCCTTTGGTATTTGTAGCAGTTGTTGCTATTTTATGCTGCTACTCGGTATAAAAAAATTATAACCTTGTGCGGTGAATAACAATGCGCACAGTTAAAACAATGAACTGTTCCGGCAAAGTAAAAATGCGTTTGAGCGAATATTCCCACCCCTCTGCTACTTTATACTTATTTTTGGAATATATGATAGGTAAATTAATTCTCTTTCTCGTTTTAAATTTCGGGGCATTAGCATTGGGCGGACTATTTACAGGCAACGGGGTTGCATCAGAATGGTACACCAATTTAAACAAAGCCCCTTGGACGCCACCGGGCTGGGTGTTTGGTTTAGCATGGACGGCTATTATGATCTGCTTTTCTGTTTTCATGGCTCAGGTGTGGCCAATGGCAGAGAACAAAACTTTTCTCATCACACTCTTCACTTTACAATGGATTTTAAATGTGGCCTGGAACCCAATCTTCTTTTACCTTCATCAAACCGGCGCGGCATTATTTGTAATTATTCTGCTAACACTTCTTGTTGCTTACTTTATCTATCATTATGCTCCTGCAATGAAATGGAAAACTTTGTTACTGTCACCCTATTTTATTTGGCTCCTTATAGCAACATCCTTAAACGCCTACGCCGTATTTAAAAATTAAATCTAATTTGAAATTGATCTTCGGATAGATCATGAAACAAGTTCAGGATGCCCCCGCGGTGAAATATAATAAACGTATCTTTACCCCATGCGCATCCACGATTTAATAAACGAAATTCACGAAATCAGTAATAACACCCCCCGCAAAGCGGCTTTTGATATTTACAATATTCTGGAAAACAATAAAAAATTACTTGAGCCTTGCATGGATGCAGAAACTTTCGCGCAAATTTTAAAAAGCTTTGAGAAAATGGCCTATGCAGGAGCATCGGAGTTTAATTCTCCGAACTATAAAGATGAGTTTCAGAAAAGTTATAGTTTGCTTAGTTTTTACTTGGGGAAAATTATTTAAGCGGCCCTTCGGCTCCGCTCAGGGACCGCCGCCTTATTCAGAAAATATTATTCTCCGGTGCCTGAGCGGAGTCGAAGGCACAATCATTTCTCACTCAAAACTTACCTGATACACATCCGAATTATTTCTAAGAATCCCTTCAGCTACAAAACCACCATCCTGGGGAATTTGTTCTATCAAATCGAAAACA
>CAZRNW010000134.1:0-8529 GCA_964601535.1 uncultured Flavobacteriaceae bacterium | reverse complement strand
AAAGATACTGCTGCTGCATTCGGTTTTAAAGGAACCTGGAAATTTTTCGGTAAACATTGGAAATTTGGTTTAGATGAATACCGTGGTGCATTCAGCAAAACATATTTTTTAAAACGTTTACGTAAGCTCATCCCTACTCTTCAGATGGATGATATTGTAACAGCACGCTGCGGCATCCGCGCAATGGCATTAGGACCTGAAGGTGAAATGCTGGATGATTTTAAAATTGAGAAGCACGGTAACGCGATGCATGTAATTAATTCGCCTTCTCCGGCAGCAACAGCATCGTTAGCTTACGGAAATGAAATTGCAACACAAGCTATAGATTATTTCAATCTGAAATAAAAAACTCGGATGTTTTGTCCGGGCTTTTAAATTAGTTTACATCACAATCACCGCATCCGGATATTTTGCTTTCCAATTTTTTAAAGATTGTTCATTACGAACCATAATAATGGTTCTTTTATCAATTCTAAGCTTAACAAGGTATTCTTGTTTGCTGATGTCGATTTTTTTGGCTGAAGCTCTCATTTTCTCCTCCTCTTTTCTTTTTTTAAATTCTATATAAAGAACGCAAAAAACGGGCAATTCTTGCATTTGGCAGGTGTTATTATCTGTTAAATACGTTAAAGGGTTGGATTGTAAGGTATTGAAGGGATTTAGCTATCGACGGGTTTTTTGACAAAAACGCCGGTATTATTCCCTTTTTGGCAAAATAAATGGCTAAATGAAAAAAGCCCTCCGGATTTATGGGAGGGCTTTTACTAAATAATCTGTTTTTTATTCAGCGATAACAAGAGACTTTTGAGAGAAAGTATCGTTGGATTTAACCCTGATAGTATAAACACCTTTTGCTAATTCATTTGTTGTAACAGAAATAGATTTAACTGAAGAAGCAACTACGCGTCCTAACATATCAAATATTTCAATTGAATCAGGTGTTTCATTATTTGATAGAGACACATTTACTTTATCTGATGCAGGATTAGGGTAAACAATAAAATTACTAGTTAGAGATTGATTTTCATTTATTCCAACTGACATTGCATCCATATTTACTTTTACATTGACGCCTTTCGAGGTATTGGTTCCGCTAGTGATAGTTTGATATTGTGCTTTAATTATTGGGAACTTTGAACTGCTGCTGTAATATTCATAATCTATTTCAGTGTAAGATGTTGTATTTGTACCCTGTGTTAAAGTAAGACCAATCACCCTTTTTACTTGTAAACAGTTATTGTGGGTATTTCCTCCAGGTAAGATTACAGTTCCTGTACCAGTTGCGGTATAAGAAATTGTGCCATTCCAGTTTATATTTCCGGCTGTATTAGTTTCAACTCCTACAAGAGCATCTGTATTTGAACTGCTCATTGAAACCGGCCATGTAAAAAATATAGCGCTGTTAGAGAAAGTAGTTGTTTTAACGGCAGCCTCATAATTACCCACATATTCGTAAGTGCTTGTAGTGGTGCGTGCAAATTCATACTCAGCTCCGCCTCTGTTCATTGATAAACTGGCTGTTGGAAATAAACTTCCGCCAGGCGCTGAAGCCACAGTACTATAGGTAGTTGTTTCAGTAAAAGAGCCAACTGTAAATGAACTAAAATTCCATGTTTGTCCGATACCACCATTCTTAGGTATCACAGTTGTAGAATCATAATCTTTTACACGTTCCATATCTCCAACCGAAGGTTCGTTCAATGCTTTTGTAAGTGTAAGCTGTGCCATTGAAACCTGGCCGGCAATAAAAATAAATGTAATTAAAGTGTAGATTTTTTTCATAAGCTATAATTTTTTGGTTTAACCAAAGATATAAAAAAAAAGGAACCACTCAAAAAGCAAAAACCCCTCTTTTCAGAAGGGCTTTTGTTAAAATAAAAGGTTTTATTTTTTAATCCGCTCAACGTAAGCGCCGGTTCTGGTATCCACTTTTACCCAGTCGCCTTCGTTTAAAAATAACGGAACCATTACTTCAGTACCCGAATCAATTTTTGCAGGCTTTAATGTGTTGGTTGCTGTATCACCTTTTACGCCCGGTTCTGCGTAAGTAATTTGTGCTTCTACAAAAGTTGGTGCTTCAGCTAAAATAACATTATCACCTTCTTCAAAAACAACTTTTACCTCCATGCCTTCTTTTAAAAATTTAGCGCCATCGCCAAATAACATCATAGGAATATGTGTTTGCTCAAAATTTTCCGTATCCATCACCACAGCAAATTCGCCTTCCGGATAAATGAATTGCATCATTTTATATTCAACGCGTACAATGTCAACCAACTCTCCGCTGCGGAAACGATTTTCCATTTGTTTTCCTGTTTTAAGATTACGCATTTTTGCCTGGTAAAACGCACGTAAGTTGCCCGGCGTTCTGTGTTGGTACTCCATTATCTGCATTAACTCACCATTGAATCTGATCACCGAACCAACGTTAATATCACCTGTGTCTGCCATTTTTTGAAATTTTAAATTATACTGATTATTTTATTTTTTATGAATCTATTTCATGAACAACACCCATGGCACTGAATTTTTCGATGCGTTGGTTAATACGTTCTTCAGGACTTAATTTTTTTAATGTATTTAAATGTTTAATGATTTCCTGCTTAACGGTTTCAAATGTAGCTTGCTGATTGCGATGCGCGCCGCCAACCGGTTCTTTAATTACACCGTCAATTAAACCATTCTTACTCATATCGTCAGCTGTTAATTTTAAAGCTTCTGCTGCTTTTTCTTTGAAACTCCAGCTGCGCCACAAAATGGATGAACATGATTCCGGAGAAATAACCGAATACCATGTGTTCTCCAGCATCAAAACTTTATCACCAATGCCTATTCCTAACGCACCGCCACTCGCTCCTTCACCAATAATAACACAAATTACAGGTACTTTTAATTGTACCATCTCTAATAAATTTCTTGCAATCGCTTCTCCTTGTCCGCGTTCTTCTGCTTCCAGCCCCGGATAAGCACCCGGTGTATCAATAAATGTAACAATTGGTTTATTAAATTTTTCTGCAAGTCTCATCAAACGTAAAGCTTTACGGTAACCTTCAGGATTCGCCATACCAAAACGGCGTATCTGACGCATTTTTGTGTTGATACCTTTTTGCTGACCAATAAACATAACGGTTTGCCCATCTACGTCACCAAAACCGCCAACCATTGCTTTGTCATCACCTACAGTGCGGTCGCCATGCAATTCCATAAATGTTTTATTGGATACGTGATCGATATAAGCTAAGGTGTATGGTCTGTCGGGGTGACGCGAAACCTGTACGCGTTGCCAAGGGCTTAAATTGCTATAGAGTTCAATTATTTTCTCCTGAACTTTGCCTTCTAATTCGGTAATCGATTTCGATAAATCGACTTTACTTTTGGTAGCCATCTCGCGGAGCTTTTCGAGCTCTTTCTCCATTTCCTCAACCGGCTTTTCAAAATCAAGATAAGTCATGTGTTCTTTGTAAAATTAGACTGCAAATATAAGCAAAAATAATCCAATGTAACTATTTGTAAATCAAATATTTAAGACATAAATAATTTATTATTAACTTAGCTTAAACCTTGTGGCTTCTTACCGGTCTTATAACAAAACCAATTTCATGAAATTAATTAGATTATTCAGTACCCTTTATTTATTTATCGTTTCGATTTGCGGCTATTCGCAATGTTTAACTCCCGTTAATTTTGTGAAGCCTGGAGAAAAGCCAATGCCAAATCCATTGTTTAATCATAACATGACTGCAAGAAGAGATAGTACGCCTTCAAAACCCTATTTATATGTAGCGGCAAAAGCGCAAGGATTGCAGATTTATAATATTTCAAGTTTATCGGCTCCGGTATTTGCAAGTTCGGTTGCAGTAAGTTCTTTAAGTAATTTGGATGTGAATAGTATCACGCAGGTTGGAAATTACCTGTACCTGGCTCTCGGTAACATTTTCACCGCTACGGCACAACCCAGCGGCATGGCTATTGTCAATGTTTCCAATCCTGTTTCACCAACTGTTACTGGTATATTTACTCATACGGCAACAAGCGGAACAGGATATGTTGCTGTAGATGGAAATTATGTTTACCTGGCGGCTATGCAAAACGGGGTGATTGTTGTTGATGCAACCAATAAATCTGCTCCGGTTTTTGTTTCACAATTAAAACCAAATGTGAATTTCCCAAAGAATTCTCCGACCCCGTCTGAACTTGATAAAATAAATGCACGCAGTATTGTTGTGAAGAATAATATCATGTATTTATGTTATGATGCAGGCGGATTAAGAATTATTAATACAACCAATAAAAATAATTTAAAAGAAACCGGCAGATATTCGAACCCCGCACTGTTAACCAGACCGCGCGCTTATAATAATTTGGTATTAAATGATAGTTTGGTTTATGTGGCTTGTGATTATGCGGGAATGGAAGTTCTGAAAATAAAAGACACCGCTAATATTACACAAGTTGGCTGGTGGAATCCATGGAACGCGCATCTCGCTTCAAATAACTGGCTTAATAGTCCGGGCCACACCAATGAAATTGAATTTGATGCGAATTGCAGAATAGTGTTTATGAGTGCAGGAAGAAGTGATATTATGGCGGTAAGTGTTGCAAACCCTGCCCTTCCTGATTCCTGCTCACAGTATGGAAATAAAACAGATACACTTGGGACTTGGGGACTAGGAAAATGGCAAAACCAGATTTATGCCTGTTACATATCAACCTGGCCGTGGTACATTCCTTTTAATTCGCAATGGAGCGGTGTGAAAATATTAACTTACAGCAATGTATGTAGTATTGGAATAAATGAACTTGCAGAGAACAAAGCAACTTTGGTTTATCCGAATCCTGCCTCATCAGAAATAAATTTAAATTTCCAAAACACAAATGGTTTTATTGAATTGTATGATATTACGGGAAGAAAAATGATGAGTGCCGGTTTAACTAAAGGGGAAAATAAATTAAATATTTCAGCTTTTAATGCCGGCGTTTATTTTTACAAAATAAATTCGCGAGACGGAGTAAATTTAAAAACAGGAAAATTAATTATTGAGTAATTAATTAGAGAAAAGGAAATGGTTAGTTTCCAGCAGCTGATTTTTTACAGCGTACATCACAATACCCGCAGTGTTATTTACATCCAGCTTGTTCATGATGTTTTTACGGTGAGTATTTACAGTGTGGGTACTTAAATTTAATTTATCGGCAATTTGTTTGTTTGATAAACCTTCCGCGATATATTTTATGATTTCAACTTCACGTTCGGTAACATTGAATCCGTCGCAGCCATAAGTTTTTATTAAGGCCTTACTTTCGGCAATTTCAGGAACAGCAGTTAACACAGAAGTTATTTTTCCGCATAAAAAACGTTCGTTATTTAAAGTCGCAACTATTGCTTCAATAATTTCTTCACGGTCACACTCTTTTAACAAATAACTCTTAACCCCTGAATTAAGCGCAGTGCTCATTTCTGCTTTGCTTAAAACTTCCGTAATCGCTAAAACTTTTAAGTCCTTTCTTTTACGGCTTAAGGATTTAATATCCGCAGGAGAAAGATTGAAAGAATAAAAATCAAGGATTAAGAGGTCCGGACAAAGCGAAGTAATTTTATTATTTAAATCGGCAGTATCAATTGTTACAGAAGGTAATAACTCATAACCCTTTAGGCTGCTAATGAGTAATTCGGCACCAACGCGGCTTAAATAATTTTTATCGGCTATAAGGACTTTAATCAATTTTCTTATTTAGAATAATTTTAAACAAAAATATAGAAGAAATTCTATTCTGCAAACTAAATTTTGACTTTTTTACCTTCAATTGCCAACAATACATTCTTAAAATAAGGGCTGGCCTCCTTAATAAATGGCTCTAAATCTCCGTAACGGGCCGAAAAATGACCTAATAAAAGCTGTTTAACCTTAGCTGCCTTTGCAATTTTGGCTGCTTGTTCGGCCGTTGAATGAAAGGTCTCGCCTGCCCTAATTTTCTTATCATTTAAAAAAGTACTCTCATGATAAAGTAAATCAACCTCTTTTACATATTTCACTAAATCTTCATCATAAATTGTATCACTGCAATAAGCGTAACTGCGCGGAGGTTCAGGATCAATTGTAACATCTTTGTTTTTTACTTATTTCCCATCTTCATTAATTACATCCTCCCCTTTTCTGAGCTTATTTATATCGGCCACCGATAATTTCAACAAAAAACCTGTACAAAATATGCGGTGTTTCATTGGAAAGGAATACACTTCCACTTTTTCATCTTCAAATAATAAATTGAGCTTATCGTTTTTTGTAAAATGCCATTTTATTTCATAATTCATCCGTGTTTCAGAAACCGTATTCAGTAAATCAATTATGCCCTTTAGTTCCTGCGGACAGTAAATATTTAATTCCTGTTTTCTTCCAAGTAAATGCATGCTTGCCAAAAAGCCCGGTAAGCCTAAAAAATGATCGCCATGTAAATGAGAAATAAAAATATGGTCTATTTTCTGGAATTTGGTTTTGTATCTTCTTAACTGAATCTGGGTCGCTTCGCCGCAATCCAATAAAAAAAAACGCTCAGCTACATTGAGTAACTGAGCGGAGGGATTTCTTTTGGTTGTAGGGGCAGCAGAACTGCTTCCAAGTATTAATAAATCGAAGGCCTGACGCTGCATTAATTGTTATACAAAATCATGCGTTTGGTTTCAGAGAAGTTTTTGTATTTTATTGTATAAAAATACATTCCGTTACTTAGATTCTTTCCGTTAAACACATATTCATTATTGCCAAGCTGGGCGTTTATGTCATTTGTATAAACCAGTTTCCCTAACATATTATGCACTTCTAATTTTGCAATTCCATCTTCTGCTAAAAAGAAACGGATGGTGGTTGAATTAGAAAACGGATTTGGAATATTTTCTAAATTAAAAGTATTCTTCCCGATTTCTTTCAAGCCTGTAGCAGGGAAAATGGTTATTTTATAATAATTTAAATAAGTAGTTGAAATGTTTGTACCCCCATTAACATTTGGTGTTGGTGAACAATTTCCAAAAGGCTGAACAGTTGCATAAGCTTCAACTTTTAAATGAAGTGTATAGGTGCCTGGTGTGGTTGGCGTACCGTAAATTGACGCACAGTTATTTGCATTACCCGGAAATTTCAAAGAAGGTGCCGCATTAATTGTTCCGTTTGCTAAGGCAGCTGTTGAAGAACCAAAGTTTAATCCCGGAGGTAAATTATAATTTACTGTTCCTGTTGGATTGCTTAATACGAAACGGTTAAAACAAAATTTTATACTTCCCGAAACGGTGTCCAAAGGTACTTTAACCGTAATGTTTTGTACATAAGGCACCCCGACAGTACCAGAAATAAAATTAGTTGCGCTGTCAGGTGAGATACCAACACTATTTGAAGCCACAAAAACAGGGTTTAACGAACAAGTCGGAAGCTGAGCATTTGAATTAAAAACAAAAGCGGTTATTAATAATAACGATAAGTAGATTTTCTTCATGGGTTTTATTTTTACTAAAAATACAAAAAATGCCTCTTTTAAACCCCTTAATTCCGAAAATTTATGAGTACTAAACATTTAGTTTAATCAGATTTTCTAATTTTTTGGGAAAGAGTGCTTTAGGCTTTTCTATTAATCAATCAACTCAACCGAACGTTTAATAAAATTAGTTAATTGTTCACCTTTCAGCAGGCCTTGCGACAATAAAGCTAAATCGCTTGCTTGTTTGGCGAGGGTTTGTTTTTTACCTGCATCTGTTTCTTTTACCAAGCGTGTAATCAAAGGATGATTAGAATTAACAACCAGATTATACATTTCAGGCATGTTGCCATAAAAATTCATCCCACCGCCTCCTAAAGCATTCATGTCTTTCATTCTCCGCATAAACTCCGGGCGGGTAATCAGCATGGGTGCGTCCTTTTCACTCAGACTCTCAAACACGACCATAAATTGTTCCTTAGGTACAACACCTTCTATAACCGGTGTTAAGTCTTTTATTTCGTCTTCACTTAACTTACTTACCTTCTTATCGTCCTTATTAATTAATTTTTCAACAGTATCAGAATCAACCCTAACAAATGCGGTATCTTTTAATTTACTTTCCAGCTGATTTATGTAATGCGGGTCTATCATGGTTTCCATTAACAAAACATCATAACCCCTGTTTTTCGCGGCGTCGATGTAAGCGTGTTGCTCGGCCACATTGGTAGCATATAAATAAATTACTTTTTTGTCTTTATCAGTTTGGTTGCCTTTTACGAAATTTTCATATTCTTCAAACGTAAAGTATTTCCCTTCACTGTTTTTTAATAAAGCAAATTTCTGAGCTTTCTCGTAAAACTTCTCATCACTAATCATTCCATATTGCACAAAAACTTTTATATCATCCCACTTCTTTTCAAAATCAGTACGGTCTTTTTTAAATAACTCTTCTAATTTATCGGCTACTTTTTTAGTAATGTGTGATGAAATCTTTTTTACGTTCCCATCCGCCTGCAAATAACTGCGGCTAACGTTTAAGGGAATATCCGGACTGTCAATAAC
>CAZRNW010000133.1:0-8551 GCA_964601535.1 uncultured Flavobacteriaceae bacterium | reverse complement strand
GAAAAAAACCTGAAAACCGTAGTGGAATTGGGTGAGGCTGCTTTTTATGGCCCGAAACTCGATTTTATGGTAAAAGATGCCTTGGGCCGTAAGTGGCAATTGGGAACAATTCAGGTAGATTATAACCTGCCTGAGCGCTTCCAATTAGAGTATATGGGCTCTGATAATCAGAAACATAGACCTGTAATGATACACCGTGCGCCATTTGGCAGTTTAGAGCGTTTTATAGCGGTTTTAATTGAGCATTGTGCGGGTAAGTTCCCATTATGGTTAACCCCCGACCAAGTGGCTATTTTACCAATAAGCGAAAAGTATAACGATTACGCCAAAAAAGTTTCAGGTTTGCTAAATATTTCCGATATTCGCGCCCTCGTTGATGACCGTAACGAGAAGATAGGCAAGAAGATAAGGGACAGTGAGTTAAGCAAGATTCCTTATATGTTGATTGTAGGTGAAAAAGAAGAGGCCGAAAGTAAAGTTGCGGTACGGGAACAAGGTAAAGGTGATATCGGTGTTATGTCGATTGAAGATTTTACAAAGTTGATTAACGACACAATTGAAAACGATTTTAAAAATAAAAGTATAAACTAAAAAAGCGGAGGTAATTATTAGCGGATTTAAGAAACCAGGACAGAACTTTCACAAACCATTTGTTAAACCATCAGGTCCTAATACCAATACAAGCAGCTCAGGCACCGGAACGCCACGACCTCCTAGAGGTTTAAAAGCGGGATTTAAAAGACCGGGTGTAAAAGAAGAACAACATCGCATCAACGAAAAAATTACAGCAGTAAAAGTTCGTTTAGTAGGAGATGGTATCGAGTCGGGAGTTGTAATGATTGGCAGAGCGCTGGAAATAGCAAGAGAAGTTGGATTAGATTTAGTGGAGATTGCACCAAATGTAGATCCGCCGGTTTGTAAGGTTGTTGATTATGGTAAGTTCTTGTACGAACAAAAAAAGAAGGCAAAGGAAATAAAAGCCAAAGCCGCTAAAGTTGTTGTAAAGGATATCCGTTTTGGTCCGCATACTGATGAGCATGATTATAATTTTAAAAAGAATCATGCGATGAAATTTTTACAGGACGGATGTAAAGTAAAAGCATTCGTAATGTTCAGGGGACGTGAGATTGTGTTTAAAGAGCAGGGAGAATTATTATTATTGAGGTTTGCGAATGAGTTGGAAGATTACGGTAAAGCAGAACAGTTACCGATGTTGGAAGGAAAGAAGATGTTGATGGTGTTAGCACCAAAGAAAAAATAATTGAGCTTAGCTCATTATTTTTCAGATCCTGACTGGCGTCAGGATGACAAGTAGAGTAATAAAAAATAAATATATAAAAACAGAAAATGCCAAAAATGAAAACAAACTCCAGTGCTAAAAAGCGTTTTGCTTTCACTGGAAGCGGTAAGATTAAAAGGAAACGTGCTTTCAAGAACCACATCCTTACCAAAAAAGAAAAAGACCGTAAAAGGGCTTTAGGTAAGATGGCGATTGTAAGTAAAGAAGACTTAGGTAACGTAAAAATGTTACTTTGCTTAGGTAAGTAATTCCAATTAAAATTATCGAGATCGGTTAATTAAAAAAACAAATGTTTAACCCGGATTTCAGTCAAAAGAGCTTAACCGCCACTGAATTCCAAAAACGAAAAAAGAAATGCCAAGAAGTGTCAACCATGAAGCCAGCAGGGCTCGCAGAAAAAAAATCCTCAATTTAACCAAAGGTTACTGGGGTGCAAGAGGTAATGTATGGACCATTGCTAAAAACACATTAGAAAAAGGTTTACAGTATGCTTACCGTGACCGCAAAAACAAAAAACGCACGATGCGCGGTTTATGGATTCAGCGTATCAATGCAGGTGTTCGCGAACACGGTATGAGTTACTCTGAGTTTATCGGTAAATTAAATGCGAAAGGATTAAAGTTAAACCGTAAAGTATTAGCGGATTTAGCAATGAATCATCCTGAAGCTTTTAAAGCGGTAGTAAATCAGGTGAAATAGCCTAAATATTAATTTAATAATAAGCCTCCGTATTAGTATGGAGGCTTTTTTTTTACAATAATTTTCGCCATATTTGTTTATATGAAGAAACATCTTTTAAAGTTCGCTGCATTGCTTGTTTTAGCATCTTGCAGCAGCGATTCGGCCGACAGCGATAAAGCGGGCATCTCCGACAGTTTAGAAACACCCACCACTACAACAACCGCTTCGGTAGCCGATGATGGTGATGATGTAGTGTTACCAAGTTCAATGCGCATTGCGGGCATTTTTAAACGTTCGGGTTTAAAGTTTATTGAAACAAGTTTGAACTCTTTGGATAATTCGAAGAATTATAAAACAACTTTCGTGAAAGCGTTGAATCTAGGTGTTTATTCGGCCGACATGGCTTATTGTTTATTGAATAAGCAATATGCTTTAAGCAAGAATTATTTAAAAGGCAGTAAAGATATTGGAGGTGAGTTGGGATTGAACAGTGCCTTTGAAGCAAATAATTTAGCCAAGCGTTTCGAGAGTAATATGAATGCGGGTAAAGACGATTCGTTACTGGGAATTATTTCTGACCTGCAACTGGAAACAGACTTGGTTTTAGAAAAAAACAATAATCAGCACATCTCAACCATTATTTTTGCTGGTGCCTGGATTGAAACTCTTTATTCGGCATCACAAGTGTATAAAAGCGGTGATCAGAATATGGTGCCAGCCATAATTGAGCAAGTGAGTTTGGTAGATAATATCTTAGCAGTGCTTGAAAAGCAAAAAGGCAACGACGCCAACATGTCTGCTTTAATTGAGAATTTAAATTCAATTAAAACAGAGTTTATTGGTATCTCTGCTTTAAAAGATAAGGACCTTGATGAGGTTGTTTACACGAAAACAACATTTAATAAAGAGGAAATAAATAAGCTGTGTGAAAAAATTATTGAAATCCGCAGTACAATTGTAAAAGGTTAAAATTAAGATTATGAAGAATTCAAAATTATATATCGTTTTATTGGCCTCTGCATTTATGTTTTCCTTTTTTCAGGAAACACCGGTTGAATGCGACCCGAAAGGTTTAAAAGACAAAGCAAAAAACGCCTTAGATGTTTATGAATACGACAGCAGTAAAATTACGCGTCTGAAACATACAACGAAAGATCAGGTGAAGGAAGTAGAAATCCCAATGTTTATTGGTGAGAAATACCGTTTATCTTTTAATCTGGAAGCTTTGAAAAAAACTTTAGAGATTAATATTTATAACAAGGATAAAGAAAGCAAAAACCGTAAATTATTATATTCAAACAAAGAAAAATTCGAAAAGGAATTTGTGTTTGATATAAGCCGTATGCGCCATGTGTATATCGACTACGCAATCCCAGCCGGAACAAATGGCGAGGATTTAGGTTGTGCGGTGTTTGTGTTAGGGTATAAGTAAGAACATGGCCCCCTTCGTCAAGCTCAGGGGGCATCTTCTTGGGAATTTACTCGTGGTTCGACAAGCTCACCATGACTTCCGTTTATAAAATGTAACTTAGGTAACAAGTTTTAGTTTAGTTGAAATATTCATATTTTAGATATTAGGACATCAGCAATGACAATGAAATCACAGATACATATTTTAGTAATAATAGTTTCTATTCTATTAGTTTTTGGTATGCCAAGTTGTAAAAAATATAATTGTGAATGCACAGTTTATAATCTTAATAACCCTGAGCCGGGCGGACACTCAAATTATACAGTTAAAAAAAAGGATAGAGCTAAGTTGTGTACCGATAAATCAACTCAACCGGATAATTACGGCGGATATACAAATTGTGTCATAAAATAGCTCATAGGAATGCGTCATGGTGAGCTTGCCGAACCATAGCGAATGATGAAAAAAATGTTACGCTGAGCCTGACGAAGCGTTCTGTTTACCGATTAAAGTTTAATCCCTATCACCAAAAGGTCATCCACCTGCTCGTAGCCTTGCATCCAATTATTGATGTTTGATTTTATTTCCTGCTCCTGTTTGTGAATCGGAAGATGAATATTATCTAAAAGGAAATTCTTGAAGTTTTTGCTCATGTATTTTTTTCCGTGTGCGCCGCCAAACTGATCAGGGTATCCGTCAGTACTGATATATAAAATATCTCCCTGGTTCAGTCGCAATGTATTTAACTCGTAGTTGAAATTGAACTCGGTAAAACTCGCTATACTTGCTTTGGTAGGTTTTAATTCCGTTAGTTTTTTTGTTTTAGAATCCACAACCCATAGCTGACGATTAGCACCTGCAAATTGAACCTCACGTGATTTAATATTTACTCTGAGAAGACAAATTTCCATTCCGTCTTTGCTCTTACCTTCGTTTTGCTGACGTAAACTTTCTTTTATACTGTTATTGGCTTTAAATAGAATCTCGTTAGGAACAGTGGTTTCGCGCGCCGCATCGTGTAATTTATCTGAGCAAATCATACTCATGAATCCGCCGGGCACACCGTGGCCTGTACAATCGCAACACGCGATCAGAAATTCGTCTTTGCTAATTTGTTTGAACCAGTAAAAGTCACCGCTTACAATATCTTTCGGTTGAAAGAATACAAAAAGATCACTCCAAACCTTTTTAATTTCGTTTATACTTGGGAGAATCGAATCCTGAATTCCTTTCGCGTAATTGATACTGTCAGTAATCTCCTGATTCTTGTGTTCGATTTCCAGTTTTTGTTTATTGATCTCCTTGGTGCGGTCATTAATAATTTTTTCAAGACGCAAGTTTTGTTCGATTAATCGCTTTGAATTAAGTTTAATAATAAGGTAAACTAAAACTAAAATCAGAAATGCATAAATACAATAGGCCCAAATGGTACGGTACCAAGGCGGTAAAACTGTAAAAGCTATTTTTATTTCCTGACCTTCAATCCCTAAAATGTTTTTTGATTTCACATGAAAGACGTAATCGCCTTCGTAAAGATGATCGAACTTTACGGATTTACTACTCGTAAAATCACCATAATTAGTTTCACGGCCTTCTAAATAATAAGCAAAAAGCAATTCATTCTTGTCAATATAATCGGAAGCACCTAATTTAAATTCAACCGAGTTATTTGTGTAATCCAGTTTCATTGAATTGAGTCCGGTGCGCGGATGAATGTTATAATGTAACTCAACAGAATCCTTCCCGAAATAAAAACAATTTACAAAAGTGTTTAATCCGAAGCGAGGTGTTTTCAATCCGATATCATAACAGTACAAACCATTATTGGTGCCGATGTAAACTAAAGAATCGCCGAAGCAAAAAGACTTTGTATCTGAAATTTTAATACGTGATAACTGTGTTGGTTTTATTTTGAAATCTTCCTGACTTTCTTCCAAACATATTAAGGATTCATTCGATTTACTATCACGCTTGCCTGTTAACCAAATGGTATTGTTAATTCCAATAGCTTTAAAAATATTGAATTTGTTTTGAATGATTTTAAAGCGTTCGTCCGGTACTAAAGTGTTTTTATTGTTTTCAGTAACCAGTTTATAAAAGCCCTCATCCGTTCCAATTAAAACATCACCTTTGTAATTCAATAAATAATTTTCATTTAAACTCGGCAGCCCGTCTTTTTTTGTTAGCTGCACAGGACTATCGCTTCCGGGACTCTCCAAATAAATTCCGGTTTCACGTGTTCCGAAACAAATACTTTTATTAGTACTAATGGCAATGGTTCTTATATCTGCATTTAAATCAAATAATTCTTTAACCGGTGTAAATGTTTTGTTTTTGAAATAACCTTTTGCATAACCTGTTTCAGTTCCGAGATAAATTAAATCAGTCAGAGTAGGGTGTGCGAAAATGCAATGTGTGGCCCATTCGGTTTCGTAAATTAATTTAAAGGAGTTGTTATCTAATAAATATAAACCTGTTTTTGTTCCGGCTAATAGTTGTCCGCCCACATTATTTAAACACCAGGCAGCTTCGGTTATATTTGTCGCCTCAAATTTTGAGGTGCTCAGATTAAATCTCAGAATGCCTTTATCTGTTGCTAAAAAAGAAATCCCATTATAAAAAGTACAGGCTTCAATGGTTCCGCTTATTCCGTCAGCCTTCGTGAATTTGGTGATTGGGCTGTTAAACTCAATTAAACTGATTCCTTTTGCGAGAGCCAGCCAGATATGTCCCTGATTATCGTTGTAAATATAATTGACGCCATCATCCTGTAATTCATTCTCTGCATTAATGTATTTAACCGGTTTGAAATGATTATCTGTAATAACAACACCTCCGTTAACGGAACCAAAGGCAAAATTTTTGTCTCCTATATTAGCAGCGCAATAAACCGTTTTATCGTTGAGCCACGAATTAACCGGTGTATTTATTTTTTGAATCCGTGAAAGTTCAGGAAGTGTTTTATTAAATTGGAAGGAATAAATGGATTGAGGGGTAACAATAAAATAACAAGTATCGCCTTTAATAATTCCCCGTACAGGGTTTTCATTATCGGCAAATTGCTCGCCTCCTTTTAAAAATACGAATTCATTATTAACTGAAAGAATTTTCAAACCTTGTCCTTTTTCCCTGACTATTAAATGACCGTCAACATTAAAAAAAGTGTGAAACCCTTCTTCACCCGGACTAATTATTTTTATAGTTTTCCCGTCATAATCATAAATGTTTTGATTGGTGCAGAAGTAAACATGGTTTTTGATTGGGATGACAGACCAGAATTTCCCTAATTCGGTTTCTGACTTTGGTAATAACTCTTTTAAGGATTTATATTCGAAGTAACCGTTTTTCCTTTGCGATAATTTCCCGAAGTCGCCATCACCGGCAATAAAAACATCTTCGTTTTCATTTTTTCCGAGGGAAAGACAGAGGAAAGGCAATTCAAGGATTTCCCATTCGGCACCATTATTAATTAGTAAACCATTATTATTCGCAGCAAAAATGCGGCCATACATGTCCTGTAAAATGCAACGGTTTTGATCGGCAGCATTATATTGGGCCGGGAGGTAATTATGAATGAAGTAATTCCCTTTTTGTGAAAAGCCTGAAAAACTCACCAGACACAGGAGGAATACCGTTATTTTGACATTAAGTTTCATGTAAAACACCATAAATTTAACCGTAATTTTCAGTTAAACACACAAAACCGATTAAATATTGAATTGTTAATTTGTAGGGTGTATCTTATTTGGCAGATAGGGTCATTTTTCCTACTTTTAATAGGTTTTAAAAAACAAAAAAATGAAAAGACATTTACTATCCGTTTTAGCAATTATTTCAACTACATTCCTTTTTGGTCAATCATTACCGAATGGTGGATTTGAGGCTTGGACAATTACGAATTACGAAAATCCTCAGTTTTTCCAAACCTCAAACTATAAATCAGAGAAGGGGATTAATCCGGGTGTTAATGTTACTAAGACTACGGATGCTTATCATGGGAATTTTGCAATAAAGCTGACTACTACTGGTACTGGTACAAATTCCAGTTTTGCTTTTTTCGCGAATGGTGATCCGGGAAATACACCAATGAAAGGCGGTATTCCGTATTCACAAAAACCCAGCGGCGTAAGATTATATTATAAAAGCAATATCCTGGCGGGAGATACTGCAATTGTCTTGGCATGTTTTAAAAAGGCAGGTGCTACAATCGGAACTTATTTTTATAAAATAGGCTCCACAAAAACAGCTTATACTTTATTGGATGTAAACTTTAGCCCTGCATTACCCGGGAATCCTGATACATTAATTGTTGCTGCAGCTTCGAGTAATGCTTTCGCTAATTTCGGTATAGCCGGAAATTTTTTGCAAATAGACAGTATCACCTTTAAAGGGGTTCCTTTTCAACCCTCAGGTTTAAATCCGAGTTTTGAGAATTGGCAAAGTTTTCAGGATGATAATTTAAATGCCTGGGTGGTTCATGGTGAGCATCTCCGCACTACGGATGCTTATAGTGGAAATTTTGCCACAGAACTGCAAACAGCTTTCCCTTCATTCGGTGGTGGCGGAATTTCTGCAGGAGAAGCTTGTACGGGACAGAATGGTGCTGGCGGAGTAAAAGGTGGGGCGCCCTATACAAATACGGTTGACACATTAGTGTTTTACTATAAGTACATTCCAGCTGATCCGGTAGATCAGGGAGAGGTTTATATTTATTTCAAAAAGAATGGCGTGCAAACAGATCAGAAATTCGCTCCTCTTGCAATTTCGCCATCTTACCAAAAGGTATCAATGGCTTATAGTTTAAGTACAGTACCTGATTCAATTAATGTTAGCTTTCGTTCATCCAAATATCCTTATCAGCCATCTTATAACGGATCGGATTTAAAAATTGATAATATGTATCTGGCTTCACAAAAAGTGCCTATTTCAGATTTTATTGCACCTCCTTTTGGTTGCGTGGGGCAATCCATACAATTAATGGATAAGTCGGGCAACATGGCTAACGCATGGGGTTGGATTATGCCTGGTGGGAATCCCGGAAGTTCAACTGCACAAGCTCCCACCGTAATTTATAATTCTCCGGGGACAAAAACGATTAGCATGGTAGCAAGTAATCAGTTCGGATCGGGTTCTTTGGTTGCCAAAACTATTACAATTTA
>CAZRNW010000132.1:6662-8603 GCA_964601535.1 uncultured Flavobacteriaceae bacterium | reverse complement strand
ATGGCGTATTGCAGGTTTATTTCCTACACTCAATAGTGCAATTATTAAAATGAACAGCGGTACAGGCGCCATCATGCTCGGAAAAACTTATGCGCCCATAGGACTCTCAGCTATTTTACCTGAGGGCGGGTTATCTGTTAGTGATCAGGGTTATTTTTTCGTGAATACCGATCAGCAGGCAGGTGGATTTAATTATAATGTAGTTAGAACAAATAGCATAGGCGATATTGGAATTGCCGCTGCGGGATGTACCAATACAACAGTAAATCCATCCACACAAGCCTATGCCATAACATTTCAGGCAGTAACTAATGCAGAATTCTCTCTTGCAACCGAGAGCGCTTTCACGCCAGTCGTAAATAATATTGTTCCTGTACAAACTACACATTGTTTAAATTGTAACATCAGCGTAGTCCCTATTCCAACTATTACGCCAAATCCAATTTGTGCCGGACAATCAGCAACTATTGCAATAACAAATACAGTAGCCGGATATAATTACAATGTTTATACGACAGCAACCGGCGGATCTTCCGTTGGGGCAGCACCTTTAAGTATTACTCCGGTTACGACAACCACCTATTACATAGAAGTGCAATCACAAACACTCGGTGCTTGTTTAAGCTCAACAAGAACTCCAATTACTGCAACAGTTAATCCCTCTCCTAGCCTAACACTTGCAGCAACACCGAGTCCGATTTGCGTGGGAAATACTTTATCACTCACTGCAAGCGGAGCAACAACATATACATGGACAGGGCCTTCTTCGTTTACATCTAACTCATCCAACACTACAATTGCAAATGTTAACGCAGGTAATGCAGGAACTTATACGGTATCTGCAACATTAGCGGGTTGCTCCAGTAGCTCTGTAGTTAGCGTTACTGTTAATACAAATCCGGTAGCTGTTGCAGGCGCAACAAGTAATACTTTATGCGCAAACTCTACAATAAGTTTAACGGGTTCACCTAATGGTATGACAACTTATAGCTGGACAGGACCTTCGGGTTATACATCCTCTTCTCAAAATCCAACTATACCCGGGGCAACAACAGCGCAATCGGGAACTTATACTTTAACTGTAATAAATGGAAGCGGATGTACCGGAACTGCTGTTACAAGTGTAACAGTGAGTAATGCGCCAAGCGTCACCACAAGTTCAGGCGGAACACTTACTTGTTCAGCCACAACCGTACAGGCGATTAGTTCAACAACAACTTCTCCAGCAACTTATACCTGGAGCGGTCCGGGAGTTGTGAGTGGTGTTAACAGCGGAACTGCAATTGTAAATCAGCCGGGAACCTATTCGGTAACTGTTATGAATTCACTTGGATGCCCTACTACTTCTACTCTATCTATAACATCTAATACTACTGCTCCTTCTGTAACGGCTAATTCATCAAGCACCATTACCTGTAGCAACCAAACCGTTCAGGTTGTGGCAAGCACAACAGCATCACCTGTAACTTATACCTGGACAGGAACAGGAATTACCTCAGGTGCGAATACAGCAACAGCTACGGTAAATACATCAGGTGTTTTTTCAGTTACTATTACTAATACCATTAACGGATGTACTTCATCAGCCACAACAGCAGTTAGCATTAATACAACGGTACCAAGCGGAATTTCTGTTTCACCTTCAGCATTCACCATTTCCTGTGTAACTCCTACCACTCAGTTAACAGTTAGTTCAACGGGAGGTAATACTTATACATGGTCGCCACCAATTACAGGTTCAATTTTAAGCGGCGTTAATTCAGTCACGGCTACAATTTCAGGACCCGGCGTTTATTCTGTTGTAGTTACCGGAACTAACGGTTGTTCTGCCGCGGCAGCAACAGCTACTGTAACAGCAGCAGGAAGTCCGGTTGCAGTTGCAGGAGCAGCAAGCAATACTTTATGTGCAAACTCAACAATAAGTTTAACAGGTATGCCAAA
>CAZRNW010000132.1:0-6652 GCA_964601535.1 uncultured Flavobacteriaceae bacterium | reverse complement strand
TACAGCTGGACCGGTCCATCGAGTTACACTTCAAATGTTCAGAATCCTACAATTTCAGGAGCTACACCTCTTCAATCCGGAACTTATACTCTGGTTGTAACAGATATTAATGGTTGTGTAGGCTCAGCATCAGTAACTGTTACTGTAAACACAGGCGCGAACATTGTAACAAGTAGCGGCGGAACAATCACTTGCTCTAGCACAACTGTGCAAGCGATAGGTACTACAACAAGTTCGCCGGTAACTTATACATGGAGTGGACCAGGTGTTGTAAGCGGCGTTAATAGTGCAACGGCCATAGTTAATCAATCCGGAACATATACCGTAACGGTAATGAATGCTTCAGGTTGTCCAGCTACTTCTACTCTAGCCATTACTTCAGATACAACAGCTCCATCAGCTTCAGCAAATAATTCAAGCACCATTACCTGTTCTAATCCAACCATGCAGGTAACAGCGAGTTCAACAACTACGCCGGTTTCTTATACATGGACCGGACCGGGTATTGTTTCAGGAGCAAACACAGCTACGGCTACTGTAAATGCAGGAGGAACGTATTCTGTAACTATAACTAATACAGTTAACGGATGCACAAGTACTGCTACAACCGCAGTAAGTGTTAATACCATTGCACCAAGCGGAATTTCTGTATCACCGTCTGCATTCACCATTTCATGTTTAACACCAACAACACAATTAACCGTAAGTTCAACAGGAGGTAACACATATACATGGACACCTCCGGCTACGGGCGCCATTTTAAGCGGCGTTAATTCAGCAACCGCCAATGTTTCCGGGCCTGGTGTTTATTCTGTTGTTGTTACAGGAACCAATGGTTGTTCTGCAGCAGCATCAACTGCGACAGTTGTTGCCGATGCTAATTCTCCTTCAGTTACCTTATCATCAAATAGCATTAGTATAACCTGTGTAACGTCGGCACCAAGTGTTACCGCAACTCCAAGCGGTACAGTTCCAATTACCTCTTACTCGTGGTCGCCTGCCTCAGGAATCAGCAGCGGAGCTAATTCAGCTACACCTGTATTTACTGCATCAGGAACTTATTCTTGTTTATTAACTGCAGCTAATGGTTGTACAGCTTCGGCATTCGTAACTGTTTCTGATAATACGGTTGTACCTGTTGCAGCAACGGCAACGGTGAATTCTATATCATGCGGAAATCCAAATGTTATTATTAACCCTGCTTATACACCATCAACAGGTTTAACTTATACATGGACAGGAACAGGGATTGTGGGTTCATCCTCTAACGGAAGTGTTACAGTTAATCAAAGTGGAACCTATACCGTTATGTTTGCTGATGCGGTTAGCGGTTGTAATAATACAATGACTGTTAGCATTACGGGAAATACAATTGCCCCTACCGCCACTATCAGTTCTTCAACATCAACACTGGGTATAGGATGTGCGCCTGGCACTGATACTGCTGTTTTAAGCGGATCTTCAACACCGAGTACCGGAATTACTTATAGCTGGTCGACCGGCGCTACTACTTCGAGTATTTCAACAAGTACACCCGGTACTTATACTTTAGTGGTTACTGACCCTTCCAATGGTTGTTTTGTTTCTACACTATATACTGTAAATAATAATACCATTGCCCCTAATAGTGATGCCGGAATTTCGAATGCTTTGCCTTGTGGAGGCACTTTAACACTAAATGGCAGTTCAACAACTAGCGGTGTAACTTATAGCTGGAGCGGTGCAGGAATTGTTTCAGGTTCAAATACGGCAAACCCTGTGATTAACCAGCCCGGGATTTACACTTTAACCGTTACGAATCCTACAACGGGTTGTACGGCAACATCAACAGTTGCTATAATTAATACCACCGTTGTAGCGGGCTTTACAAGCGATGTAACAACAGGTGTCGCTCCTCTTACAGTAAACTTAACAAATACAAGTACGGGCGCCATAAATTACTTCTGGGATTTTGGTAATGGTTCTACCTCTACTCAGACAAACACCCCGACAACTTATAACAGCAGCGGTAGTTTCACAATTATATTAATCGCCTCGTCGGGTACCTGTTCTGATACTGCCAGCCTTATTATTACAGTTAACGATGATTTAAACATAGAGCTGCCGAACGTGTTTACGCCTAATGGTGACGGTACCAATGATCTTTTTACAATTAATACTACCGGGGTAAAAGAAATAACTTTAGAAATATATAACCGCTGGGGACAAAAGATGTATGAATTCACAGGGCCAAAAGCAGCCTGGGATGGTATTTGCAACAATGGAAACAAAGCAACAGACGGCACCTATTTCTATTTTGTAAAAGCAATTGGCTATAGCGATAAAGAGATAACTAAGAATGGAACTATTGGCTTATTCAGGTAAAAAGGAATAAAAACCGGTCTTACATATAATACCCCTTCTGAATGTATATTATGAAATACAGAAAGAAGGGGTTTTTTATTGCCTTTTTTCATTGAGGAAAATGTGGTTTTCATTGGGGAAAACAGTGAAAAAAGCAGTTTTCCCAATGAAAAAAAGACCCTTCCAATCGCGAAAAGTATGATTTCCCAATGAAAACGAGTTATTAACAATTTTACCTCCTTAATCAATAGTGTTTTTTTCATAGCTAAAAACACGTTTTCTCGAGGGGAAATCACAAAAAAAGCAGATTATTTACCAATGAAAAAAAAGTGTTCCCATTGGAAAAAATGGGTGCATTGTTAATATTATTATTGACCTTCCCTCTCAAAAATTTTTGCGGTTACAAGTTATTCTCTACTTTTGACTTATAATTAATAAAAACAAAACCTATTAATCATGGCAAAAAAAGCAAAGAAAAAGTCAGCACCTAAGAAAGCTGCTAAGAAAAAGTCAGCACCTAAGAAAGCTGCAAAAAGCAAAACAAAAAGAAAGCCTAACGCTGCTTTCATGAAGCCGTTAACTCCTAGCTCAGCTTTAGCTGATGTAATCGGAAGTGCTGCACGTCCACGTACAGAAGTGGTTAAGAAAATCTGGGATTACATTAAGAAAAACAACTTGCAAGACAAGAAAAATCGCCGCATGATCAATGCTGACGCGAAATTGAAAACAGTATTCGGCGGAAAAGGCCAAATATCTATGTTTGAACTTGCAAAAGTTCTTTCTAAGCATGTAAAATAATCCTTACAGAATTAGATAAAAAAATCCCTCGCCGAAAAGCGGGGGATTTTTTTTGTGGTGGCTTCGACTACGCTCAGCCACCGTTCATTTTAATAATCTACAATAATCGCGTCACTAATAATTCCCTCTGCCCCATTGGTATAAACAGCTTTGATACGGTATTCGTAAATATTACCTATGTTTGGTTCTGTATCTTTAAATTCAACTTCTTTACCGTCTAATGTTTTTATTATTGTTAATTGCGCCCCTTTTTTAGCTCTGTAAATGACAAATTTATCAATGTCTTTTCCGTATCCATTCCATTTTAACTTAATGAATTTCGCTGTTCTGTCAATCTCAAATTTAATACCGCTCATTTTTTTGCGGTAACCGGTTTCAAATTTTATATACGGATTATTTGAAACACTAATGTTATCATCTTCGTCGCTTACCAACAAACGGTATTTATAGCCTTCTCCCGCAATAACAGTTGTATCCATAAAGGTCTTAAGGCTGTCTTTTACATTCCATTCTTTTAGCTTTATTTCTTTGGTTTGCATTTCAGCACTTCTGTACAAAACATAATATTTTACATCTTCACTCGAACTGTTTATCCAATTAACCTTAATGCCTTTCTGACTCATCTCTAAATCTGTAAGAATAGGCTTCACCGGAGCTATAGTATCAGGGCGTTTTACTTCTATGGGTGCACATTTATTTGAATTATTATATCGTTTATCAGTGGCGACAACAGAATAATAAATGGTTCTACTAAGTGTTTTCAGGTTTAATTTATCCCTATAAACAGGTTCACGGGCAAATTCATTATTTATCTGAACAAACTCTTCATGTAGCGCATTAGATTTTAAAATTTTATAACCCTGCACATCTGTTTCGGGATTCTTATCCCAGCTAAGCGAAACGTTTCCTTTTAAATCTACTTTTGCTTTTAATCCTGTTGGCGGGGTTGGAGGAACTGTATCAATTATCAATGCGAGATACGAATAAGAATAGAGTGTATCATCATTATAAGTCACGGCACCTGCTTTATAATAATTAGTTGATTCCGGTTTTTCGTCGATGAAATTCCCCGGCCGCTTAGAACTGAATACTTTTTCATAAGGGCCTTTATCTTTTTTTGATCTGACAACAATATATTCCTTTGGCTTCGAGTTCTCCTTTTTATCCTGCATCCTGAATTGCAGAAAAACTTTCTGGTTTTGAATAACTTTAATGCTGTCGATAAGAGGGAATGAATTGATAGCTCCGTAATCCATTCCGGAAACTACATTTGACGGTGCAGAAAGTTCGCCAAAATGATTTATGCCTCTTATTCTGTAGAAGTATTTTGTATTTGTTCTTGAGATGGTATCATCATAATAGATAAACTCCTTTTTCTTTTCGAATTGCGAGGAAAGAAGAATTACAGGAGAAGGATTTATTTGCGTATAATTAATACTGTCAAGCGAACGTTCCACATTATAAGCAGAAAAATCACTTCTGTAATCTACAGCCTTCCATTTTAATTTAACAGAGTGGTTTTTAAATTTAGCTGACAAATTTTTTATTGTAGGATTTTTTGACAACACTGAGGTATTCACGTCTAAAGTGGCAGCAGAATACTTTAAACCGGGAGGTAAATTGTTTACTTCGATTTTGTAAGTATAGGTTTTAGAATTTGAAATAGTTGAGTCAGCAAAAAACAAACCCGACGCCTTAGCAATATTCCCATCGAAATCACAGCTCAATAAAAACAAATCATAAAACATTTTTTCTTTCGCAGCTTCCTGGGGCGTGGCAGCTTTCTTATTATTGGAACCAAAAATCATTTTATAAGCCACCATTGCACTTTCATTGCTCTTAATAAGCGTGGCCCATTTTAATGTATCCCTATAGGGAGTTACGTTTACTGAAAGGATTGCAGATTCGTTATTTGTATATCTCGTGATCTTATAACCGTTCTTTATTGCCGCTTCAAATATTTTCTTATCTGCCGGTACCCAGCGCAGGATAACTTTATTCTGTTTTACAAAACTCTTCGCATAAACCACTTTGTTTTGTGAACTGCTATTCAGAAAAGCAATGAGCAATCCAATCAGAAAGAAGGCTTTTGTATTTGTAATCCTTATCATTATAGGGACTTTACAGGCACGCAATTTTTTCCGTACTCATATTCGAACTGGTAATTACCTTTCAGAATCCCAAACACATCATAAGTACATGCGAAATCCCCTCTGAAATACATTGGATTTGGCAATTTACCCTGTACCATCGCTGCTACAGCTGCAGTAAATATTGGCTTGTCAAAATTTTTATCTTCCATACAAGGATAAGGTACAGTAGTTTTATCCCTGCAAATTTCAGGTTTCGCAAGAGTACCGCAAGGATAAGGCGGACCTTCTACCTCCTTATAACATACCGATGGCACTTTTACAGTTCCTCTTATATCCAGACTTCCCTGCATCCACAAATACATAGCACCTTCAGCTAACCATCCCTTCATTCCGATTTTTTCATTCGTTCCCTGACAATATCCGTTTTTTCCGTAATTCATCATCATCAAATCAAAACCTAAACCGAAACTATAAGCAGCGTGAATTGAAAAATCACTATAGCCAATTTGTTTGTCAAAGCGGTCAACAATCGCTGCCCCTGTACAAAATCCGGAGCCTAATGATAAAGAACTATTATCACGCTGAGGCAAATTAGTTCCAGACCCAAGAATAGCCTGAATTTCAGGAGGTGGGGTTTTCGCGGGCTCTATTGCATTTCCCACCATAAAATAAGAAGTAGCATTTACCTGATTTAAAATTCTTATTGTGTTAGGCTGACTAGGTTTACCAACTGACAAATACCAGCTGCCCGGTTCAATATGAAATTTCGCGTAACCTTCACCTGTAACAAGACTATAGGCATTAATAAAAATATTTGCATTCGCATCAAATGTTTTATTCTCATTGTCAAAAATAATTATAATGTTTCCGGTAACGGGTGCTGTTGCTCTTTCGGAACGCTGACACATTGCGTATACATCGCCTTTCAGTGAAATAAAACTTAATCCTCCGGAGCTGGTAAACAACACCTCAAGCATTACATCACCATTTATTACCGTTTCACTTTGGGAATAAATAAACCCTACACCGGCTTTAAATCCTAATGAATAATTTTGGTCGGGCACATATGATAAAGCGTTCGTAGCATTCACCGGTTGATTTTTTGAAGCTGCTATCAATTGCTCCTGTGAACTCATGCTCGGCTTCATGTGATAATAAACACCACCCGCTAATTTTGTTAATGTGATCGGGATATTTCCTAATGGAATATTTACGGGTATGGCTGCATCATAATAAAAATAACGGTACGTACCTTTCGAACCAAAACAAACGTTTACAACAGCCGGCTCAGGCAATACATCCTTTATAGCGAATTGGATTCTTCCAAAAAAACCATCTCCGTAAACCGGATCATCGTCTCGGAAAATAATTAATCCACCTAGAACAAATACTGATGTCTTTACATCAATTGAAATACC
>CAZRNW010000131.1:0-8663 GCA_964601535.1 uncultured Flavobacteriaceae bacterium | reverse complement strand
CATATTGTTTTTTATTTCTGTTGCAGTCAATATTGTTTTTAAAATCAGGAAAAACGGACGGAAGCATATGTGGAAAGAACAAGCGCGTTTACGGGAGTACAAAAAAATCACCTATAAAGAAGGCCATCAGTATTTCGAAAATAAAATAACCAAGAAACATCCGGAATTAAATTTAAAAGGAAAAAACTCCATCATTTGTTTTTGGGATAGTATGGGCTTTGATCATATGGGAACTGAAACCATGAAAGATATGGATTCACTCGCAGGTGCTTTGGGTAAATACAGCTTCAATTACATTTTCGCAACAGAAATGAGAGAGGAAGCGGCAAATGATTATTTGAAAAGGAGTGAAACTGAATTTAAAAACCTTACAATAGCAGGGGATATGGATAATTTTATTTCCAGTCTTTATTGCGATTACCCCGGGAAAGTAAAAATGATTTTTGCCGGAGATACAAGCAGGAAGAATAAATGTTTTGACCGGACGCGGCGTTATAAAACGAAGCCTTATTATTTAATTATGGATACTGCGGGAAAAGTGATTTACCATAGCAATAGATATTTTCTTCCATCGAAGGATACAGCTTTTATGCGTGTTGTTAAATCATCCATAATTGTAAAAACATTACAAAACCTATGAAAAAGTGGTTGTTTGGCATAGCTCTGTTTGTTTCCTTAGCATTGAACGTGCTTAACATCATTGGGGAAATTGGCTACCAACAACAAATGGAATTTGTTAAAGTAATGAATAAAGCTATGGGCGGCGGTGTAGATGCCAATGCGGTAAGCTGGGGCAAAGGACTTGAAATGTTTAACGACAGTCTGCACATTAAATTCCCGGAGCAGGCAGGTAAAAAATATTATTACATAAATATGTGGGCAGCGTTTTGTATGCCTTGCATTAAGGAAATGCCCTGGCTCGACTCTTTAGCAGGGCAAATAAAAAGAAAGGATGTAGCCTATATCTTCTTATCCAATTGTACTGATAAAAGCACGGATGATTTATTAAAGCGTAAAAAATTTAATATCAAAAACTTCATTTATCTCGGAAACCTTGGTGATTTTATTTCCTCAGTTTATAAAGAGCAAAAAAAGAAAACGATTGTTTACCCAACCGTTTTGATTATTGATGCGAAAGGCAAAATTTACCATTCCTCCACAGGTGCCTATGGGGATTTTAATGAAGCAAAAGAGTTTGCGGAGATGATTGAGAAATTGGAGTAGGCGAGAAATAAATATTTATTTTATAGTCAGCACAATTGCATCAGCAGCTGAACGTTTTTTATCGGCACCAAGCCCAACGATATCTTCGAAAATAATAATATCCCCTGGCTTTACAGGTTTATGACCCATCTTAAAATCAAGATCATTAGATTCGAAATAAACCGGGTACGAATTTTTTCTTGTTTTGCCTTTTGGCTGATAAATGTATTTGTAACGGATTACCTTAGTGAGTTTAGGCGGACAAATTCTTTTTAATTTTCCGAAATCATTTACAGTTATAGAACCGCTGGTTTGTATGCAATTGCCTTCAAATTTCGCTTTGGTGCTATCGCTTTGCGAAAATGTTTTTGAAGCAAAAACAATTAATAGAATAGTCAGGATATTTTTCATTATTTATCTTTTATAGTAAAATTAATTGGTAAATTAAAAAAAACCGGCACCGGTCTTCCGTCAATACTTCCGGGTGTCCATTTAGGCATGGTTTTTACAACACGAATAGCTTCTTCGTCGCATTCCGGGCAATCAGGAATGCCTTTTAAAACTTTAACGCTGTCAACAGCACCATCTTTCATTACCGTAAATTTTAAATAGCATTTGCCGCTGATGTTTTTCTTGCGTGCGCTTTTCGGGTACTTAATATTTGAACCAATATACTTAAGCATTTCGTTTACACCGCCGGGATACTCAGGCATTTTTTCAACGTGGGTTTCTGTTCTGGTTTTGCTTGTGTCTTTTGTTTGCGCATTAATTGTACAACACGAAAACAGAATGATGAATGGAAATAATTTTTTCATATGTTATTTGCCTGAAGCGAAAAGAATAGGTATGTTATAATAAACAGAAACAGCACGGCCGTTTTGTTTACCCGGTATCCATTTCGGCATCATTGTAATAACCCTAACAGCCTCGGTATCGCATTCCGGACAATCCACAACACCTTTCAAAACCTGAATTCCGGAAACACTGCCATCGGGTTTAATAATTACTTTAATGTAGCATTTACTGTTGACCTTTTTCTCAAGAGCAGTTTTTGGAAACTCTAAATTCTTTTGAATGAATTTTTTCATTTCTTCTTGCCCGCCGGGAAACATGGGCATCTCTTCAACCACAGTAAACATTTCTTCTCCCGAAGTCTCGGCAGCCGTTACTTCTTTTATTTCCATGTTGTTTTGTGCTGCACTAATAATTGCACTAAACATGCAGGCGGTTATGAGTTTTGTTTTCATAGAATAAATATAGGAAAATAATAGGAGATTCTACAAGTACACGAATCGATTTAATTCTTTATTACCTGCTTATGAATAACAGCACCATCAATGGTAAAACTAATAATATAAATTCCGTTTTCAAGTGAATTAATATCAAGTGTGTATTCTGAAAGATTGATATCAGATACAGTTTTAATTTCTCTCGACAGAATATCATTTACTTTTATTGTTTGAATTTTTCCAATATTATACGCTGAAATATGTACAATACCATTACTAGGGTTCGGGGCAATCCTAATATTATCTTCCAAAATTTTATTTGTGTTTTCCGTAATGCCGGTTACAACACTACAGCTAAATGTAACTCCGCTGCTGTGATAAATTGTGCTTTGTGTGGGATATGTTTTACCAAGACAAGTGAGCTGGGTGCCTATCCCGATTCCCTGACTGAAATTTGTAAATAAACCTCTGGTTCCGCCAACGCCTTCAATTAAATCACCAAACAATCCGGGTCCTGTAAGTTTGAGACGTTTATGATAAAGCCCGTCGCTTAAGAGTAAACTATCTTTTGTGTTTACTGTATAAGTATTTAAACTTATACCTACAGGATCATACAAGGTAACGGTATCATTCACAATTTTATTAAAATTATAAAGTATTCGTTCTTTATAACCGGTATCAAGTACAAGCACAATTTTTAATAAGCTGTCTTGCCTTAAATATCCTATCCAAGGCGAATAAAAACAACAGGTCCAGGGAGGATTACAAACCCTATTTGTAATTGCGACCTGTTTATACGTTTTAGTTCCAACTAAAGTGTCCTTAATAATATTGTATTGATAATCGCAGGAAGAATAGGGACTCGGCCAAACTGCATAAAAGAAAAGTTCGTGCCAATAATGGTTCGTATCAAGCGGCAGTTTTTTGTATTGCCCCTGCATCTTAAATAAAGTAAAAGAAAAAATAAGCAGAAATAAAATTTTTCTCATGTATTATCCTTTATACTAATGTACTAATTAAAAGTGAGAATCAAAAAAACATCAATTATTAACAAAGCCGGCTAAAAGAGGCGAATTATAAGAATGTTCTAAGAGGTATATTCTAAATGAATGATATAATAATTGACTTTTTCTGTTCCTTTTTAAGAATTTTTGCATTTAATAAGCTAAAAAATCGGAGATAATTACATAATTTAAATCCATGAAAAAAGTCTACTCCCTACTGTTCAGCGCTGCTTTCGTTTATAGCGCATGTTCCCAACAGAAATATTCAAAAGAAGTTGAAGAACAAATTAAAAAAGTTGAGAATAATATTTGCGGCCGCGTTATTATTGAAGGAGAATCCCAAAATATTTTAGACCGCATGGCTTTTTATAAAGTGAAAGGCATGAGTGTTGCGGTGGTGAATAATTACAAAATAGTTTGGGCCAAAGGTTATGGCTGGGCCGATGAAAAAGAAAAACGTCCGGTAACTACCGAAACTTTATTCGAGCCCGGCTCTATCAGTAAATCATTAAACGCCGTTGCTGTATTGAAATTAGTACAGGATAAAAAACTGGATTTGGATGTTGATATCAACACTTATCTTAAATCCTGGAAGTTTCCTTATGACTCTGTCACCCGCGGTAAAAAAATAACATTGAAACAATTACTCAGCCATAGTGCCGGATTAACCGTTCATGGTTTTCCCGGCTACGACCGTAAAGATAAAATCCCAACTTTGCCACAAGTATTAGATGGGAAGGAACCTGCAAATACGCCGGCAGTACGTTCGTTCATGGAACCGGGTGTGAGATTTCAATATTCAGGCGGCGGAACAACCATTTCACAATTAATTATTCAGGATGTTACACAACAGCCTTACGATAAATTTTTGTACGAGAATGTACTGAAACCAATAGGCATGCAAAATAGTTTTTACACACAACCACCAAGTGATGATAAAGTAAAATTATGCGCAACGGGTTATTACCAGAACGGATTAGCAGTGAAAAATAAATTTCATGTTTATCCCGAGCAAGGCGCTGCAGGTTTGTGGATGACACCAAGCGATTTGTGTAATTACATAATTGAAACACAATTAGCTTACGAAGGTAAATCGGCAAAAGTTTTAAATCAGGAAATGACAAAACTGCGTTTAACGCCCTATAACGACAGGTCTGTTGCGCTGGGAGTTTTTATGGAAGAGAGGCGTTTGGATATGATACAAAAGGAAACCACATTGTATTTCCAGCACGGTGCAGGCAACGAAGGTTTTTGCGGACAATATTATGGCAGCCTGGATGGCAAAGGAAATGGTGTCGCAATATTTTTAAATAATACCAATGCGCCTATATTGTTTGAAGTGATTAACAGTGTGGCTAGAGTTTATGACTGGAAAGATTTTGCCTTTATGCCTGAATCAAGGAAATTTGTGACGGTGCCTGATAAAGTAATCGAAAAGTATCTCGGTATTTATTCAGCCCAGCCAAACACATTTATAAATATTGTGAAGCGCGATGATGGCTGTTATCAGTTTGCCGAAGGAAATTATTGCAAAATGTATTTTACAAGCGAAACTGAGTATTTTGTAAAGGAATTCCCTAACGACAAACATTTTATTACAGATGCAAGCGGAAAAGTAACAGGTTATTACAGAACCGCAGGAGGAGCAACTTTAACACCTCAGCATGTAAAAATTGAAAAGTTAGATACCTTAAAGGGCAGCGAACAATTTTTTAACGACATTGGATGGAATCTTTTAGAGAACAAACATTTTACCGATGCTACTAGTTATTTGAAACGCGGAAGTGAATTACATCCAAAATCTTTAGGCATAGAAATTAACTTAGCACACAGTTATTTGTTCAGCAACAATTACGAAAAGGCCCTAACAATTTATAAGACCCACTTCAATGAAAAAATTAACAAAGAGTACACCTGGAAAAAAATGATGCAGGAAGATTTTGTATTCTTCAAAAACAACCGCTTAGATAAAACCGTAATGGACAAAGCAATAGCCGACTTAAAACTCGAAATGCCCGAAGGGTTTAAGAACTAATTTAATTTATATCTCAGAATTTTAATTTCCCAATCCCTGCAGTCGTTCACAAAACCCCATTTAGAATAAACCAAGCCAACACCGGGAGAGTAGGTGTCGTAAATTATTCGGTTGGGGCAAGAAGAATTCATATTGGAATAAAAGTAGGTGTATCGACTAATACAATTGGGATATGTAACACTATTGTAGTTAAAAGCCGTTGCCGTAGTTTTCATGATGTCATAATTATTATACCATGAGCCTGATTGGTTCCAGAATAATTTTAATATAGTATCGTTATTGATGAGACTCAATGCGCGCTGACCATTTGAACGGATTAGACAGTTAGCGGAATCGGTATATTCTCCCTGAATTGGACTAACGGTTGCCATTATGCGGTAAAACCATTTGCCATGTACAACTACGCTATCAAATACGTAAACGCTATCTAGCATGGAAAGGTTAACTACATTATTGCTGTCTGTAATAGTAAATTGATATACCCAATAATTACCGTATTTAAGCGGCAAGTAGTCTTTTACGGTATATGCAGAAGACGGGGTAGGTGAGGGCGCCGCAGCTTCTTCTGTTAATGTTTCTTTTTTCTTACAACTTAAAACAAGAATAAGAAAACCTGAAATTATCAAAGAATACTTCATAACGTTTTTTTTAAATAACGCCAATTGCAATTAATTTATTGTAGTCAGGCTGATACAATAAATTTTAGATGTACGCAATAAATTGGAGTGAGTTACGTTTTGTGCCCTCCTTTAAAAACTATCCGTCTTTGGCTAATCTTAACGAATCAAATAAAACCATAATGGACAAAGCCTTTGCCGAGTTGAAACTGGAAGTGCCGGGGGCGTATAAGAATTAAAATACTTTAAGTTGCGTTCTAGGTTATCACAATTTGCGACCTCCAATTTTTGAGGTGCCAATTTGGCACCTCAAGATTTTTTAAAACCAATTCTTTCTCTTTCGGGCTGTGGCGGATTAAGTAGTTGTTTAAGCGCCTTGAATATTATTTGAATTTCTTTTTCAAATTTTTCATTTTTTTCATCTTGCTTCAGCATTTTTCTTTCCGCCTGTTCCAGTTTCATTAAAACATCTTTATGGGTTAGAAGCATTTCCCTCATTTTAGTGAATATTCTCACAATTTGAATATTAACCGCAATAGCTCTTTCACTATTTAAGACACTTGCAAGCATTACTGCACCATGTTCTGTGAACACGAAGGGAAGATGCGGTGAAAATTTCAAACCTTTGAGGTTATCGCAATTTGCGATAACCTCGTTCTTTTCCTCTTCAGTTAGCCTAAACATAAAATCCGGAGGAAACCGTCTTTTATTGCGCTTTACCTGCTCGTTCAATCTCACAGTTGTTGTACCGTATAATTCTGCTAAATCACGGTCAATCATTACTTTTTGCCCTCTTATAAAAAGGATTTTATTTAGAATTACCTCATCCGGTAACACCAACCCGTTCTTCTTCTTTCCCATCTCAATAAATTTTAATGCAACAAATGTAATATGAGGTAAAGAGATTGGTTGCTATAAATTGTAGCAGTTTTTGAGGTCGCAATTTGCGACCTCAAAATTCTTGCACGGATTACAAATCCGCGCTAACGAGGTGGTGGTGATTGGGTTGTTCCCCGGGACTGAAGTCCCGGGCTACCAATGGGTCGTCCCTTCGGGACGATTTGTGATATTATCTATTAAAAATTGCAAAAAGAAAAATAATCCAAATCACAATAAGAAATATCTTTTCGTCTTTTGCCAAGCCATTTCTTACTTCATGATTTGGTTGTTCTTTGAGATAATAAAAATTCATCATGTTTAGGGGCGGGATCAAAAACACAAAAGAGAAAAAACCAAACAGAATAAAAAGCGAATCCAGATAAATAGAAACAACCGAAATAAGGTATAGAAGAAAGAATATTCCCATCGGGAATCTGTTCTTATAACCATGTTCTTTTGCTAATCCTTGAAATGTACTGAATAATGAATAACCATAAAAAATAATGAACAATATCCGGAAACCGGGTTGAATATCCATTTCTTTCTCATCTTTTAAATAACGTAAGTGTTTATAGAACCAAAAGAAAGGATAAATGCCAAGCGACAAAACAAATAACAAACAAAAGCACCATACGGGTTGAAATTCTCCATATTGAACTTCCACTTTGTCTTCTTTGTGTTCTACGGTTTCTTCCTGCATTTAAATTAAGGATAATAAAAGCACGGATTACAAATCCGAGCTAATGAGTAAATCTACTTAAAAATTTATTTCTTCTCTATTTGGTTCTTTTCTTTTAACCCAAACCAATCCATCTCCTTTTGTTATAACAACTATGTCAATTGGCCCACCAACTGTTTGTAAATTATCACTTGCTTTTCTTTTCAAAGAGGTAATATTAACTAAGGCTTCAGCTATTTCAATCAAATCATCCTTGTTTAAATACGAAATGGAATTGATAATAGGAGTTATATGAGCTTTAACCCTTGTTTGTTTGAATTTTTTTCCCACGTTTTCAAATACTTTCGTAATGACAGAATCAATTTTTTTGGTATTTTTTAATTTTGCATTTTTTACAATTTGATCCCTTAAATTTTCTAATTCAGTACGTAAAATTTCTTGAATACTATCAATTAAGTTTGGGTCGATTCCCTGTATGAATGTATCTGCCATGTCTCGCTGAGCAAATGGAACAACAATTGCAGTGTTTTTATTTGAAATCTTACTAGAATTTTTTATTTGGTATCTTAATTTGGATGAAAAAATTTCTCCTAGACGAAGTTCTGTTATCACAGGATAAATTTCATCGTCCCCATACCCTGCTATTACTATTCCAGTGAAATCTTCATCTGGTGAAAAGCTATGTGTTAATTCGTCAAAAAGAGATTTTAATAGTTTTTTCTCAGTATCTTTTTCATGTTTTATTTTATAGTTTGCACAAAACCCTTCATAGATATTTGAAAACGTTTTACCATATTCATTCTTAAATTGTTCAAACGAATATGAAGTAAATTCAATGAATTTTTTCTCAGTTATCTTTCTGGTGCATGAAATATTGACAAAATCGAGATATATTTTATAAAATTGTGCATTTTCTTCTTCTGCTGTTTTGTTAGGGTTTTTTTCTTTAGCAAGCTCCTTATCTAATTCATCAGCTGTTACATTAGCTAATAGATCTAGCATTTCATAGGCTCTATC